>JBDSSU010000457.1:0-5567 GCA_039928635.1 Opitutaceae bacterium
AGGAGCAGACGGCCGATATCATCTCCGGGGGAAATGAAATCATGACCACGCTGGCGATTCTAAGCGTGGCTTGGCCCCTGGCATCGGTTTCGCAGGATTTGGGATTGAACGAGCTGGTCCAACAGCGGCTGGGCGGTTCCCTGCCCGTCTGGAGCGTGCCGGCTTCGCTGTTTCTTTTGTCTTCTGCCGTGACCTATTTCACCGGATCAGGCTGGGGGTCCGCCTCGCTGATCATGCCATTTGCCATTCCCCTGGCGGTGTCGGTTGGCTCAGGCATTCCGCTGTGCGTCGCCGCCGTGATCACCGGCGGAACATTTGGAGACGTCACATCGCCCGTCGCCGGAATGGTCAACATGTCATCGAATGTGGTCCACGCCGACCATGGAAAATACATGGCTTACGCCGCGTGGCACAATTTTATCGCAGCAGGGATTGCCACGATTCTTTTCGTGATCGCTGGATTTCTCCAATGATCGCGCTGCTGGACCGCGAAGGCGAAATCGTCCACCAGCGCCCCGGCCTCAAAGGCGGAATCGACGAAGCCGCGCGCGCGTTAACCGCCGCTTCTTCGCCGCCAGCCGACGCGAAAACGCCCTGAATTTTAATCCCCACTCCGCCATGGACCTCATCGAAGCCATCTATCACCGCCGCGCCGTCCGCCACTACACTTCCGAGGAAGTCTCGGCGGCGACACTACAAGAGCTGCTGCGTGCGGCGGTGCAGGCGCCGAGTCCACTCAACAGCCAATCCTGGTCCTTCGCCGTGTTTTGCGGACGGCCGCGGCTCACGGCGCTTTCCCTGCGGATCAAGGATCATCTCCTGGCAACCCTCCCGCCGCTGTACGAGTTGCACGAGCACGCCTCGAAGATGAACGACCCGGCCTACGACGTGTTTCATGGCGCGCCCGCCTTCATCGTCATCTGCGCGAAGCCGGAAGGTTACGGACCCGAGGAAACGTGCAGCCTCGCCGCGCAGAACCTCATGCTCGCCGCTCACGCCGTCGGCTTGGCCACCTGCCCGATCGGTTTTGTCCGCGGCTGGTTGAGAATGCCGCACATCAAGGACGAACTCGGCATTCCCGCGACCCACAACCCCGTGTTTCCACTCGTGCTCGGCCATCCCGCCGGGCAGCCGAAGCTCATCCCGCGCCGCGAGCCCGACATCGTCGTCTGGCACCAGCCGTCTCCCGATCAGAACGAGAAAACGCGTTCGACGTAAATTTTAGCCAGATGTAATCGATCAGGTAAGGAAGTCCGCGAGCCCGTGCCGATCCTGCGATCTCTCCACGTCCGGCCAGGATTATAGCGAGGATTCGCATTTTTAACTGAGGTAAAGGAGTGGTCCCGTAGCCTGTGGAGCGCGACCACGCGTCCAATGGACCCAATGTTCGTGGAGACGGGAACTTAGACGGCACCGGTGGGACCAGAGTAAGCCGCCCCATCGACGATGCATTCTCCCCCGGGTCGCGAACCGACAGGCAGGAATGGCGAGATGACGTCCACTAGGTCGGCTGGTTCGCCGAAACGAACCTCACTCCCCATCGGATATTTCTATTTATGCACCAAAACATCAAAAAGCTCTACGGAGCGAAACTCGGCGCGACAGACGGAGAGATCGGCCATGTGAAGGATTTTTATTTCGACGATAAAAGCTGGGCGATCCGCTACCTCGTGGTGGACACGGGATCTTGGTTATCCGGTCGCGAGGTCTTGCTCTCACCTCATGCGTTCGCAACCCACCCCTTTGCCGGAGCGGAGGGAGACATCAAGATCCTGCAGGTAAATCTGTCGCGGAAGCGAATCGAAGAGAGCCCTTCGATCGATTCGCATCGCCCGGTCTCACGCCAATACGAGGAGGACTACTACCGTTACTACGGCTGGTCCGGCTACTGGCAGGAAGGTGGCATGTTGGGCGTGGCTGGGTTTCCCGTCGTCGTCCCGCCGTTCACCCCGGAAGAACGCCCCCACCACGGGCATAATCAGCGGGACGACCTTCATCTGCGGAGCGCGAAGGCAGTCGCGGGATATCACGTTGATGCCACCGACGGACGCGTCGGCGCCGTGGACAGCTTCATGGTGGAGGGCAAGAGCTGGACGATCCGCGAACTGGCCGTCGAAACGGGTCACTGGTATGCGGGGAAAACGATTTTTCTCCGCACGGAAAACGTCGACCGGATCAGCTACACGGACTCCACCGTCTTCGTGAAACTGGCGAAGCAAGACATCATGGAAACCGCGAAAAATCACGTGACGCACGCAGCTGCTGGCCATTCCTGAGCCGGCATCATCTCGGTCGTACTCCCTAACTTCTCTCCTTTATGAATTCACCTCTTTACCTCGCGGTTCCCGGAGCCGACTCCGCGCCTTGCCACGATGAAATCGCCGCTCGCGCCTACCAACTCTGGTCCGACTCCGGACACCCGGAAGGCAGGAACGACGAGATTTGGTTGGAGGCCGAGCACCGGCTGATCATCACGGCCGAGACGCCACCGAATCTAAATTCCGCCATCTTGCAGACGCTCCGGCATCCGGTTGCTCCTCCGGCTGCTAAATCCGGACCAACCGCCGTTTCATCGCACTGAGTTTTTCAACCAGGCCCCAGACCGCTCAAGACCACGGTCGACGGTGAAACCATTATATTCCGCTTCGGCTATGCCCGGCCGTCGATCGCTATTTCGCGAAGCAGATCAAAGGCCCGGGCGGCGAGCCCATGTAATTTCTCCTGCCCATCACGGCGATTAACCAACGAAAGATGAAATATGAAAATGAATACGCAGACGAATCTGAAACCAAAACAAGGCGTAACCGCTCCGCCGCAACCCTCGGAAGACGCGATTCGCGACTACGCGAACCATCTTTACGTCCAAAACGGTTCCGTGGACGGGCACGACGCCACAGACTGGCTGGAAGCGGAGGCATGCCTCCGCGCCAGTATTCCGAAGGAATCCTCGCGCACCCGAATCCATCATCACACGCAGATTACCGAGCGCGCCGCGCTGCCGTTGATCAAGCATGGCAAGTCCTAGTCCCCGCATCGTCGGCTGCTCGGCATCTCAATCAGCGGGCATGCGGGCCTTCCCGCTGATCGCCGCGCCGCAGTGGGTAAAGAGAAACGAAAGTAAACGCTGCGGCCCGCAGACAGGCGGACGCGTCGAAGCGGGTCCGCGGTCCATTCCTCGTGCCCTCCGATCCCACCGCAAAGAAATAACCTCATGAACACCGAAGAACTGGCAGCGACCGTCGTCGTCCTCGTCGCGAAGAGCAACGGCATCATCGCCGCCGACGAGAGCACCGAGCTGCGGAAAAAATGGCCTCATTCCCGGGATTAAGATGGATCTCGGTGTGAAACCGCTCGCCGGTTTTCCCGGCGAGAAAATCCCCGAAGGTCTCGATGGCCTCCAGGAACGGCTCGTGGAGTATGCTTCGCTCGGGGCCCGTTTTGGAGCGGTCGGAGACTTTGAGCGCCGTGCCCCAGGAGATGGAAAAAAACTAAAAACGAATCCCGCAAGTGACTCTGGATTCTAACCTGCTCGAAGTTTTCGCCCGCCTTGGGATCGTCCTCGGGCTCGGGTTGCTTGTGGGGTTGCAGCGCCAGCGCACCGATGCACGGCTGGCAGGGTTTCGCACCTTTCCGCTCGTCACGTTGCTCGGAGCGCTGTGCGGGTTGCTGGCGCAGATCCATGGCGGGGTGATTCTGGCGGCGGGATTGGCCGCAATGGCTCTCGTGATCGTGGGCGGCAACCTGCCTCTCTTCCGGGCGGGGCAGGAACGCCCGGGCGTCACGACCGAGGTCACGATGCTGCTCATGTTTGCGATCGGGGCGTATGCGATGGTGGGCTCGCTGGCGGTCGCGATCGCGACCTGCGGCGCGGTGGCGGTGCTGCTGCACTTGAAGCCGCAGATGCATTCGATGGCGGAGAAGATCGGCGAT
Organism: Opitutaceae bacterium; assembly: GCA_039928635.1. Taxonomy (GTDB): domain Bacteria; phylum Verrucomicrobiota; class Verrucomicrobiia; order Opitutales; family Opitutaceae; genus DATAKE01. The sequence continues at coordinate 3,931 of JBDSSU010000457.1, forward strand.
CCCGACTTCCGGGCGATGATGCAGTTCGCGCTGATCTCGCTGGTGATTTTGCCGGTGCTGCCCAACCAGGTTTACGGGCCTTTCGCGGTGCTCAATCCATTCAAGATTTGGCTGATGGTTGTCCTCATCGTCGGCATCAGTCTTCTCGGATACGTCGCCTACAAGCTGATCGGCGTTCGGGCCGGCGCGTGGGCCAGCGGCGTGCTGGGCGGGTTAATCTCCAGCACCGCCACGACGGTGAGCGTCGCGCGACGGAGCCGTGTGGCGCCTGGGAAACCGGAGGTCGCGACTTTCGTAATCATGATGGCCTCCGCCGTCTCGCTCTTGCGTGTCGGCATTCTTGTCGGGGTGACCGCTCCGCAATTCCTGCGCGCCGCGTCCGTGCCGCTGGCTGCGATGCTGGCCGTTCTGGCGGCGATCGCCGGGTGGAGTTTGCACCGCAGCGGCTCCGAATCCCCCGCCCTGCCGGATCAAACCAATCCCTCCGAGCTGAAACCGGCGTTGGTGTTCGGCCTCCTCTACGCGCTCGTGTTGCTGGGCGTGGCCGCGGCCAACGAATACTTTGGCCGCAACGGACTCTATGTGGCCGCGGTGATCTCCGGACTCACGGACATGGACGCGATCACGCTCTCGGTCGCCCAACTGGTGAAATCCGCCGAGATCGTCCCCGGCACCGGTTGGCGCCTGATCTTGGTGGCGGCGATGGCGAATCTCGCGTTCAAGACGGCGACAGTGGCAGCCCTCGGTGAACGCCCGTTGCTCCGGCGCGTGGCATTCGGTTTTGGGGCCGCCGCCGCGATGGGTGCGGCCATGTTGTTTTATGGACCGGCGTGACTCAACGGGAACAATTCTCACCCAGGAGGAAAAATTATGAAAACCCACGAAACATCCCCGATTCTATGCGGCACCGACTTTTCCGAAAACGCCGCCCAAGCCGCCACCGTTGCGGGTGTGCTCGCGGCGCGGATGACGCGGCCTTTGGTGCTGGCGCATGTAGCCGATGAATTCCACGCCCACGCGGAATCAAAGAAAGTGCTCGACGGGTTTCTCAAGCCGGTGCGCCAACGACTCGAGGTCGAGGCAGAGCGTTTGCGGAAAGCAGGTGCGGAGGTGGACGTGGAGTTGCTGCACGGGAGTGTGGCGGAGAAGGCGCTGACGGAAGTGGCCGGGCGACTCCTCCCGGCGCTCGTGGTGGTGTCCGCCGTCAGCAAAACCGCGTTCGACCGGTGGACCCTCGGCAGTGTGTCCGAAGCGCTCGCCGAGTCGGTTGTCGCGCCGACTTTAGTCGTGCGCGATGCTGCGCCGTTTCAGGCGTGGGCGCGCGGGGAGCGGGCGCTGAAGATCCTTGTGGGCGCGGATTTTTCCGCCAACTCCGATGCTGCGCTGCGGTGGGTCGCGGAGCTGCGGAAGTTCGGGCCGTGCGAGGTGATCGCCGCCTATGCGGCTTGGACGCCGGAAGAGGCTTCGCGGCTCGATGCGTTGGGCGAATTGAGCTTGGTGGGAAATTCCCCCGTGGTGCAAAGCGTGCTGGAGCGCGACATTCAAGCCAAGGTCACCGGGCTGCTGGGCCAGGAAAACGTCGGGATTAAAGTGCAGGGCGGCTGGGGACGCCCCGACGCGCAACTGGTGGGGATGGC
>JBDSSU010000458.1:0-7802 GCA_039928635.1 Opitutaceae bacterium
GCCAGGACCTGGCCGTCGGCGAGGAGGCTGGCCTGCAAGGCGGCGTAGGGCACGTCTTGCACGGCGATCTTGGAATCGATTGCCATGACGGCGGCGGTGGCGGCGGACTGGCCGAGGATCATGAAGACGGGTTCCATGCGGATGCTGCCGTAGGCGATGTGGGTGCTCGATAAACAGACCGGCACCAGGAGATTTTCGCACTGCGCTTTCTTTGGCACGAGCGAGCCGTAGGCGATGGCGTAGGGACCGTTCGTCGAGGCGCCGATGTCGCCCTCGTTTTGGACGTAGCCCTCGGGGGTGATGTAGCGTTGGACGTTGTGGGAATCCATCGCGTAGGAGCCCATGCCGACGGATTCGGGAGTGGGGCGGCGTTTGCGGAGTTCGTTTTCAGTCATGACGTAGGTGCCGATCAGGCGGCGGGCTTCGCGCACGTAGATCTGGTGCGGCCAGTTGCCGTTGTCGGTGAACTCGTCCTTGGCCAAGCCCCAACGGGACATTTTCTCGCGGACGTCGGCGGGGACGCGCGGGTCGTTGGCAATGAAGTAGAGCCAGCCCTGCTGGTAGGTCTCGTGCTCGCGGATGATCTCGCGGCGGCGGGCGTAGGAGGCTTCGGGGTAGTCGTAGTTGCGGCCGATGTTGTCGGTGCTGAAAGGGCCGTGGTTGTTGGTGTCGGTTTTGTGATTGGGGATGGGGTCGAACTTGCCGAAGGTCTCGGTCCACCCCGCGGCGTAGATGCGGAGGAGGAGCTCGTATTGGGCTGGGTCGTAACCGGCGGGCTTGGCGAAGGGGACGCGGTTTTCGGGGACGTCGGTGAGGCACATCCGGAAGCAGTAGGCCTGGATTCTTTTGTCGGCGGCGCCGAATTCGCCGGGGGGCTCCGTGCTGATGCGGGCGAGGACGCCGCTCTTGGGGTCGCCGGGGACGACGTAGGGGCTGATCTTCTCCGGGAGGACGCCAAAGTGGTGGCGGTGGTGGAGGACGCCCGTCTGCACGCCATTGAGTTCCTCGCCATATTGCGCGCGGGATTCGCGACCGACGTGGTAGCCAACACCAGCGGCAGCCATGAGGTCGCCTTCGTAGGTGGCGTCGAGAAACATTTTTCCGGCGTAGGTCTTGCCGCTCAGGGTGGTGATCGCGGTGATGCGGGCGCCGGATTTTTTCACGCCGGCGGCGCGGTCGAGCCACTCGTCTCGGACGACCGTGATTTTGTTTTCGCGGACGAGGTCTTCGAAAACCTTCTCGGCCGCCGAGGGCTCGAAGATCCACATGGTGCGTTGAGCGCCGTCCATCGCGGGCGTGCCCTGGCCCTTGTTGCCGTATTCGGATTTTTTCTGCCAGCGCCACGCGTCGTCGCGGTCGTAGTGCTGCCAGAGGCGTTGGTAAAACTCGCGGGCCAGGCCACCGATGACGGATTTGTCGCCGGTGTCGGTGAAGCCGAGGCCGCTGGCGGTGAGGCCGCCGAGGTGTTTGTCGGGGCTCACGATGATGGCTGTCTTGCCCATGCGCTGGGCCTGGATCGCGGCGGTGACGGCACCGGCGGTGCCGCCGTAGATGACGAGGTCGTAAGACTCGGCGGCGCGAGCGAGGGAGGCGGTGAGGAGGAAGGCGGAGAGGACGCGGATCAGCAAGTGGCGGGGCATGGGGGGAAAGTTAAACTTCGAAATCAGGATTTGAACCGCAAAGAATCAAAGGCGAGGGAAGAACCCGCGGGAGGAATTCGGGCTGCGCGCGGGTGCCGCTCATTTGGCGTTTTTTTTGAAAAGCGTGTCGGAGTGATCGAGGTAGAGCTTCCAGTCGTAGAGCGTGAGGGCGTGGTCGCCCGTGATGAGATGGTAGGCGACAGCGCCGTTGACGAAGGGCGCGTTCACGAGCGGCATGGTTTCCTGCATCGGCACGGCTCGGCCGTAGAGCGCCCAGACTTTCGAGGCTTCGACCAAGGCCAGCCAGGAGCCGCGCGGATCGGCGCCGAGATCGTTCGTGGCATCGCCGCCGTGGTAGCCGCGCGGGGCGACGAGGGCGATGAGTTCGTGGGTGTCGATGGGCAGCGTATCAGCTTTGCCCGCATAGGTCAGGTATTTCGGCGTGAACCAATACGGGAACCCGTAGCCCACCTGTGCCAGCGTTTCGCCGAGGTTGCGCCGCGCGAGCGAGGGACCGCCTTCGCCCGCGCCGTTCACGCACGCGAGGGCGAATCGGGTGTCCTGCGCCGCCGCCCAGAGCGCGGTCTTGCCGGTGCGGGAGTGGCCGATCACGGCGACCTGCGCCGCGTTGAGGTCGGGATCGGTCTCGAAGTAGTCCGCTGCGCGCGAACCGGACCAAGCCCAGGCGCTGAGCGTGGCCCAGGTTAGTTCGTCCGGCTTCGGATGGTGTTGGCGATAAAACTGCCGGATGCCGGTCGTCGCATCTTTGCGGTCGGGATCAACCTCCGCCGCGACGTTGATCGCCGCCATCGCGTAGCCGCGCGCGATGGCATACTCGGCGGGCCAGAACGGGCTTTTCTTCGCGCGGGTCGGGTCCGTGTTGTCGATGCCGCGATGGTTCAGCAACAGAAAGACCGGCGCCTTCCCCGCGCGCTGATTTGGCACGAAGAGCGTGAGGTGAAAGACGAAGGTCGCACCGTCGAGTTTGAACTCGATGGCCACGCGTTTGAGGGTGGCACGGCCGTCCATCGCCTGCGGATTCGTCTCGACGACGCGGAAGCTCAGGTTGTCCGGTTTCGGCGGGCTCACGCCATAAACCTCGCTGCGAAACAGCGCGAGCAATTCGCCCCGCCGCTGCTTTTCCCACGCCTCCGCCGAAGTCACCCGCCCGCCACCGCTGAGCGCGAACAGATCCGGCAGCGTGTAACGGCCGACCTTGGCTTCATCCCAGTTGCGACTCGGCGTTTTGGCGGTGAGTTCGGCGATCTCTTCCGCGGAGACTTTCCAGGGAGTTTCTGTTTCGTAGGCGGCGAAGTCGGTGCTCCACGGGACAGCGGACGTGGTTTTCTCCTGCGCTTGGATTGCGGCGCACAACGGCAGTGCGAGGGCGCCGACCAGCAGGGACGGAGGTTTCATGGGTGGAGCGTTTGCAAAGCGGGGACGTTGGCCGCGTCGTGGAGCCGCTTCATCTCCGCGTCGGTGAGCGCGCGATTGAAAACGGCAAGCCCGCCGACCCGGCCCTTCGTCGCCTCGCCGAGCATCGAGCCGACGGCGTAGCGCGCGCCCACCGTGAAGTCCGCGCCGCCGCCCGGCTTCGTCGCCGCGTGCAGCGCGGGGTCGTATTTGAAAATGCCGCGACCGTGGAAGTACGGGTTCATCCCGCGATCCTTGCCGCCCGGTCCCTCCGCGGTGAAGTAGCGGTCCGTGCGCTTGTCTTTCACCGGGTCGAGCGGGCGCTCTTCCATCACACCATTCACGTAAGCGCGGAGGTATTTTCCATCGTAGGTGAAGCCGAGCGAGCACCACTTTTCCTCCGGCACCTCCGAACGGCTCGCGGCGTAGTCGGCGCACCACGGGAACTTGCTGCCATCCGCGCGATACGTGACGCCGCCTTCGCTCGAAATGTGAGGCACAAGCTGCCGCGCGCCGCCGTAAGTCGGCATGTTCATCAGCAGCGCATATTGCCGCGTGCCGGAGTCGTCGTCCTTTCCCTTCCCCTCGCTCCACATGCCCGCGATGGTGCGGCTTTGCTTGAGGTCGCTGATCCGCACGACCGCGAACATGCTGACCTGCGCATCCTTCCCGGAGATGTTCAAATCGCCCGTCTCGGCGTACGGGATTTTGAAATACTGCCTCCCGTTCAGCTCCGCGGAATAGCCGGAAAACGGTCCGCCCTCGACCCGTGCGACTGGCCCGCCGACTTCGGTGAGAGCGTGCTGTTCCTTCGTGCCCGTGGACGCGCGCGGCTGGCCCGCTTCTTCTCCGAAAGTCCAAAACGCCACCAGCCCCGGCATGCCCTCAACGCCGCCCCGATCGCCCGGGGCGGCGGCGGATAACGCGCCTGCGCTCAGCAAAAAGACCGCATTCAGCGTGAGACAAGCGAAGCACGACAGCGTGAGAGTGTGCGGGAAGGCATGGATCTTTTTCATTTTTTTTGGGTTCGATACTCCGGAGCTTGTCGTGGACCCGTGGACTCGTCCAACGGCTCAGGCTTGATTGGATGTAGGCGGGGTGTCCTCACCCCGCGAGACATGCGCTGCGATTCTGAACTCAGCGGGGTGAGGGCACCCGAGGGCACCCCGCCCACAAAAGCAGCCGGATGGATTGATTCAAAGGCCCCGGGGCTTGCCCCCGGGATCTTTACTGGGAGATATCGGAGCGGCGCAGAACTCAGGGCGAACGTGCCGGAGGAGCCAGCGTGAAACGCTGGGAAGGATCAGAGATCCACGCTCAGAGTGAAGGCATATTTCCGGGGTTCGATGTAGTACAGACCGCTGCGAAGCACCTGCGAGCCGGAGGTCGCGGTGGCGGCCCGCGTGGCCGTGCCGGTGAAGATGGGGTCGTCGTGGTCGAGCAGATTGCTGACGTTGAGCTGGGCGTTGAAGCGGTGGTTCATCCAGCGGAAGCGGTAGCCGAGCGAGCCTTGAGCAACATAGCGGGCGCTGGCCTTGAAGTAGTCAAAGGGTCGGTTGGGCTGATTGCCGATGATGGCCTTGCCGACGAAGGTCGCACCTGCGCCCACGCTCACATTCTTCAAGAGACCGGAAGGAAAGGAGTAATTGCCGAAGAAGCTGGCGGTGTAATCGGCGCGTCCGTTGAGCTGGCGACCCTCGGCCGCGTTTTCGAGGCGGAGGCGGAGGGCGGCGATATCGGCGACGACCTGCGCCAGCGCGGTGGTGTTGGGGTTGGCGGCGGCGGCATCCCACTCGGCGATGTTGGCCGCGAAGTAGCGGCGCAGGCCCGGGAGCGTGTTGCTCTGGCTGGCCTTGGGGAAGGCGATGTTGCCGCGGAAACGAAAGTTCTGCGTGAGGTTGGCGACGACATCGAGTTCGTAGCCTTTGGCGTGTTGGTCGTTCGTGTCGCGAAAAGCGGGGAGTACGCGATCGGCCTTGCCGAGGTTGGTCCACAGTCGGTTGATTTCCGTATTGGTGCCGCCCGAAGCCCGGTTGGCTTCCTGCGAGTCGTAATAGCCGAGGGAGCCGGTGACACGATCCGAGAAGTTGAACCGCAAGCCGAACGAGGTGCCTTTTCCCTGGGTCGGGCCGAAGACTTCGTTGGTGATCCCGTTGGCGCCGTTACCGACGGGGTTGAAGGTCTCGGAGTAGTTGAAGTAAACACCCGCTTTGGGGAGCGGGAAAAAGGTCGCACCGCTGCTTAATTTGGTAACGGCCACATTGAGGGGAGTGCCCCGGACCAATGCGGCGACGCGGCCTTTCGAGTCGCGGGTGCCCACGCTCTCGGGGAGCGATTCGTAGAAATCGCGGCGGACGCCGCCGACGTAGGTGACGCGTCCCTTCCAGAAGCTCGCGACGGTGCTCAGTTGCACGGAGTCGAGCGTCTGCTTTTGGCGGGATTGATCGCGGCGATAAAATTCCCACGTGTAAACGGAGTCGTTGGCCGGGGCGATGAGCCAGGACTTGGGGCCGTCCTGTAGATAAGCGCGGTAATAGAGGAGATTCGCGCCGTTGGTGAGATCGGCGACGGCGCCGTTTGAGCGGCCCACGCGATTGCCCTTGGAATCGAAGATCTCGATGCGGCGGCTGACGAAGAGGTTGATCTTTTGTTTCCAGAGTGAAACTGGCAGTTCGTAGGCCGTGACGATGCGCGCATCGTAGTGCTTGTTATTATTCTGGGAGTCGGTGCCGCCCGCGGAACTGATCTCCATGAATTGCTGGCCGAAGCGCGGGTTGGCCACACCGCCGTCGAAAAACTGGATGGCGTCGGTCTGGAGGCTGTTGAACTTGATGGTATTTTGGTGGCGCAGTTGCTCGGCGTATTGGTAGGCCACCTCGGTCACGAGGTGATCCGTCCACTGATGCTCATAGAATCCCGCGAGCACGTTATACTTGATGCGGGTGACTGTGAGATCGGTGGGCTGGAGCGAGAAATTGCGCGAGATGGTGGGGAAGTTGGGCACGTAGGCCGCCTTGCTCGGCTCGATGCCGAGGCCGGAGCCGTTGGTGGTGCCATAGCCGATCTGATTGCGGACTTGGTTGCCGTCCCAGACGAGGCGATCGGTGTTGTAGCGGAAGAGGCCGGAGGCGCCGGCGGGGAGCGCGTTATTGGTGGCGGTGGTGCCGTTGAAACCGACGCCGTTCCACAGGCTGGTGGAATCGGTGAAGCCCGGGATGGCGTAGTTGGTGTTGATCGCGCCCAACTCCACCTCGGCGCGGAATTCTCCGCGCTTCCACGGCCGATAGGTGACGGCGATGTCGCCGCCGTGTCGGTCATTCAGATACGTCGAGACCCAGGTGCGGTCCCGCGTTTCGAGCAGGTTGACGCGCAGCGCCACATTCGAGCCGAGGGAACGATTCAAATCGACCGTGCCGCGGATCGAGCCCTCGCTGTCGGTGCGCAAGGTGAAGGCGTTGATATTCCGTCCGATCTTCGCCCGCTTGGTGCTGGTGTTGAGGACGCCGCCCACGACACCGTCGCCGAACAGAATGGAGTTGGGGCCGCGGGCGGACTCAAGGCGCTCGACGATGTAGAAATCGACGCTGTTGAGGTTGCGGAAATAATTGCGGGCGGGGAATCCACCGCCGATGCCGCGGAAATTAACGTTGTTGCCGTAGTCGGCGTCGGCGGGACGGGTGAGGGTGGCGTTGGTGAGGAAGGCGGCGGCGTCGGTGTAGTTGAGCGCGCCGATATCATCGAGGAACTCCTTGGTGAGAACCGTGGTATCGCTGGGAGTTTTGAGCAGCTCCGTGGCCATCCGGCCACCGACGAGGGATTCGCCCGCAAGATAACCGCGGTCTTTCTCGGTGCTGACGGTGAAAGGCGAGAGTTTGATGGATTCTTCGGTGGCCGTCGACGAGGCGGGGCTCGTCGGGGCTGTCTGGGCCGAGACGATCGTGGCGGTGGCGAGCGTGAGCGCGGCGATAAGCCGGGCCGGCAGGGATTTCTTCATGGTCTGGGGTGGTGGTTGGCTGGTTTCTTTCGGAGCCTGCGCGGGCGGTGGCCGCACGTTGCGGTCTCCCCGAATCACGAAGGCCCCGGTTTTCCCATCCACCTCCACCCGCAGTGCGGTGTGAGCGACCAAGCCGTCGAGCGCCGCGCGAATCGCGAGGACGCCCTTGACGGGATTGGTCTTAACACCGCGCACGTCGCCGAGCAGATAGACGATTTGCACGCCGGCCTGCTCGGAAAACATCTCCAGCGTCCGCTCTGCTTCCCCCGCCGGGAGGGCGAAGGATCGGCGTTCGGGCTCCGCGCCGGAGAGACGCGGGAGCCAGGCGCCGATGCAGAGGATCAGCAGGAGCGCCAGCGGTCGGGCACGGAGCCCGACACGCCGACGGTCAGGGGTAAGCATGAATGGGGTTCTCCGACGGCCCTGAGGCCGGCGGTGCGAGGAAGACGCGTCATCCTTCAAAACCCGTGATCGCGAATTCTACTTTTTTTTCCGCAGCACCAGCGTGCCGTCGGCGGCGCTCTCCACGTCGAGGTCCAACGTGGTCGCCAGCAAGTGCGTGAACCCGTCGAGATCGTCGGCGCGGAAACGGCCACCAAAGCGGAGTTCCGCGAGCGAAGGGTCGGCGAGCACGAGGTGGCGGCCCGTGGCGCGCTCGAATTCCACCGCCAGCTCCGCGAGGGTGGCGCCGCCGAGGCGGAGCAGAGGCTCGCGCCAGGAGAGTGCGCGGGCCATCTCCGCTTGATCGACGCGGG
>JBDSSU010000459.1:0-5116 GCA_039928635.1 Opitutaceae bacterium
CCACCAAAGCAACCACAGCCTTCGCGATGGGCTCGTATTGCAGGAGGTCGACGGCGGCCTCGTTGTCGTTGAGAAACATGGCGAAGCAAATCTTGGCCCGGATTATTCCCAATGCCGACCATTAAAAATTCAACCCCGCTCTTTGCTCCAAACCGCAAGACGCTGTTCTCCACCAGTCTAAAAGGGGATGTCGCGCGAGCTCGCTGACGCCTTTGCTCGCATCCCAGCAATGGCGGCGTCGCGCTCGCCAGACTCGATGATGTCGTCTAGGAGCGAGCTAAAGTTATGAGGAAATTGGGTCATCTTCAGGCCCACATACGTGCCACGGTGATAGGTTTCCTGCATCTCTAACGGTTTGTCTCGAGCAATAGTCAGCATCGCCGTATTACTCCCGAGTGTAAACTCGCCATAGCATCGACCCATTTCAGAGAGAACGAAGAGCCCAAACCCCGAATTATCGTGCAAGTTTTGCCTCGATTTTGTTGTCCGGGAGACGCCAGGTAAAACCGCGTGACGAACAGCTTCGTCGTCCGAGACAAGGGGGAAGGATTCTGCCAGTGAAGCCCGGATGCCGCGACCCTCATCCATAACAGCGACTTCGACCGACCCGTTTTGCCACCGTTGACCGACTACAAACGCCGCCCCTGCATTCGAGTGTTCGAAGACGTTCCGAAGAATCTCTTTGAAGCAGTAAACAAAAGCTTGATACGCTTCCCACGTTTCAGGTACTCCTCCCACAAGTAGGCCCGCTAGCCCCTCGGCCTCCTTAACAGCTTCTGCGTACGACTCTGCCGAGCTGCCTCTAACAAATTGCTCGGGTCGTGCTACGCGCCGTATCGGAATATATCGTCCGCTTCCTTTTGCTGCACCCAACTCTGGGTGACCGGCGAGCAAGATGAACGAGAAAAAACCCACGTGATTGAGGTAACCGATGACAGCGCGGTCCGCTTTATTGTGGCCGGAAACTATGGTTTCGAAGTTGCGTGCCCGACGGAGAGAAGCAAAGCGACGAACATTCCTGCCAAAGATCAGGATTCCGATAGGGAAGGCATAGACCAAGTCGCTAAAGTCGATGGTCACATCCTCCTTCTCTTCAAAGACGGCGCGTAGCTGCTGTACGAACCCGAGTAGCGTCGTAGAATCGAGCATAGTCGGGATCCGGATTGTAGGCATCAGCCCATCTCGCACGTTTCGCCTCCGTCCACAAGCCGTAGGAATCCACGTTAAGTACTACACGGCGACGGGGGAGAACCCGAAAGCGCCTGCGACCAATGGGCCCGCCCTGACAAAAGCTCTAGTGCGCGGAAAAGCCTGACCTCACTCGTCCCACTCGGCGCTTACACGTACCGAAAGCGGTGAGCCCTGAGATATTGAATGAATGGATGCAGCAGTCACAATCACTGGTGGGCGGCTCCGATGCGTGCAGACTCCAAGAGCGCGTACCCTTCGGCCTCATCGAACAGCACGACACGGGAGTTGATTTTGTGCCGCGTGATCTTTCCCTCGTCAGCCCATCGAAAGATGGTTCGCGTGCAGACCCCGAGTTTTTTCGCGACTACTTTTGCTTTGCTGAACTGGCGAAGCGTGGCGTTCGCGAGTTCGGCGACATATGGTGTTTGGTAGTTCATCAGCCACAGCTTACCGCAAAAGATAGGGGGCCTTCAGTGACACTCGGTTTGAAACAATGTCACTTTCGGCGGGTTGGACGAACCGCCGAAAGTGCCACGGCACCGCGCGGTTCAACTTCTCCCATTCAATGGCTGGGTCTGCTAAGCCAGAACCAAGCGCTGTGGGGCATCACCATAAGCCAAAAAAGGTTGTTAAGCGCGTGAACGATAATCCCTGGGACAATACTTCCCGTCCCCTCTTTCAAGAGACCGAAAGCGAAGCCCATCAGAGCCGTCAAAAATGCCAAAGTCCATGCGAAGGTAAAGCGGCCGGAAAAGTAATCGACAGTGTTGAAGCTATGCAAAAGTCCGAAAAGAAGTGCGGTGATGATGAGCCCAAAACCACATCGAATGCGTAAAATGCTAAACCTGCGAACGAATACCTGACTCAGCCGCGATTGCATGTAGCCGCGAAAGAAAATCTCTTCTCCTAGTGCAGTTGCAAAGAGCTGCCAAGTTACGAGGAGCAATAGCTGTGTGACGGAGAGGCGGAACAAGCCCGCGACGATACACACGACGAATTGCAGTCCGATCGCGGTCCACCACCAACGAGGAGATATCCGGCTCTTTGCAGCGGCCATCTCGATCGCCCGTTTCAATTCCATCGGCCATACGCGAACATCGAGCCCGTAAGTTCCGAAATCCCGCCGCAATATGATCAAAAGTCCGATCGCAAACATTGCCATTGTCCAACCGGGGGAAAAATTAAGTTTCGCGGCGACTTCTTGACGTCCCAACTCGGTAAACTGCTTGAAGGACTTACAAGCGACATGTGCAGACGCCAAAAGTAGAGTTACCTCGGCAAGCGCGATAAACTGTTCAGCCAACCCAACGCGTTTGGTCAAAGGACGTGCTGAAGTAACAGTCATTTATTTACCCCGCGTTGGAAAAGTTAGCCACAGCCGCCCGGCCCTTTGGCTACAGCGAATTGTCGGGATTTTGCCCGGTCTTCACGGGGGCCGCTTTTGTTTTCTTAGAAATTGGCTCAGGCCAATTCGGTGAGGGTACTGTTTGCACGCATCATGGGTGGCAGCCGAATACTTGGCACCTACCGCGAACACGGTAGACGCGCAATGTTGAAGACGAGGATTTGGAGGATTTGGTCTCCGGAATGAAATCGAAACTGGAAGATGCCTCTCTAGCAGCGGGTGAGACTCTCAAAAGGTTCAGTAAAGCTCGGACGATAGCGGGTCAACTTGGGGTATGTCCCCGAACCATCTTCCGCTGGGCTGATAGCGGAAAGATTACACGGCATAAAATAAATGCCCGTGTGGTTCTGTTCGATGAAGCGGAGATCTCGGATTTGATTCGGGCCGCGAGAATCGAAACACACAATTGGCCATCAGCTAGGTAAGTCGTATTCGCTGGCCAAAACCAGCGGTCGAATCAGCAGGTAAGCCGGATATCGGCCGCTGAAATTGGACCAACCTTATGCTTGGTTTGGCGTCGTCTGCAGCCGAGCCATCATCGCGCCACCGAAATTTCCGACGAGACACTGCGTCCGTGCAAGGCGATGGATGGAAACGATCACGCGATGGGGTTGGGGATCGCGGTTAGTTTTGCGAGCAACTCCGGATCCGGTTGCCGGGTCCACGCCGCTACCTTGCGACTGACTTCGTGCAGATTGCCGAGGTGCAGTGCACCCGCCAGCCAGCGATTCGTCACGGTGGTTCGGGCTTTCATCACCGACGCCACTGCCAGCTTCCAGTCCGCCGACTTCCCGGCCGACGCCAGTTCCTCCGTTTTCCGCGACACTCCGAGCAAAAGCGCGACCAGATGCTCCTGCCAGACCGCTTCGCGAATTTCCCGCAGCTCCGCCGCAATCTTTCGCCCTCTCCCCACCAACTCCCGGTTCTCCCGCACGAGAGCCTTGGTGAAGGAAGCCGTTCCGATCACCCATCCTTTGGACATTTTTTCAAAGCCCTGCCGCTTCCGGGCCGGCTCGTCCTCCGCCAGCCACCCGAGGTACTCCAGATATTTTTTTCTTCCCGCCACCGTGTCGGCCAATTCCCCGGCGTGCCGCAGAGCCGGTTCCGGGTCGTACCAGGGAAAACGGCGCTTGGGATTCAGCAGCCAGGGCAGACTGGTCCAAGGGTACGTTGGCAATTGCGTCATCTCCCGCAGTCGGGCCCGGACAGGATTCAGATGAATGTAATGACACAGCGGCCCCAAGCCTTGGTCGGGATCGACGATCAGGCTTTTGTAGCGCCCCTGGAACAAGTGCCCTCTTTCCCCGCGTAATCGGTTAAAGCGTGTGGCAAACGTGCTCTGCAGCCAGTGCATTCCCTCCACGAGATTCGCCCGCGGGGTGGCGAGGGCGAGGTGGTAGTGATTCGACATGAGGCACCACGCATGCACCCGCCAACCGGTCTTCGCACACGTCTCTGCCAGACAATTCAAGAACGCCGCCCTCGTCTTTTCCCCACGAAAAATATCGGCGAGGTAATTCCCGCGGTTCAACACGTGATACACCCCGTCCTCCGCTTCGATTCGCAACGGCCGCGCCATCCCTCACCCCATCACCCGCCGCCTCCCTCCGTCAACCCCAAACCCCAAGGCCTGACCCCGTCATGCAGCTTCTCGGAGCGCAGCGCAGAACTGGCGCGAGACGTGCCGCTCGGTTCATTGGCGACGTTGCTTCACACCCGAGTGCAATGTGCAAAGTTAGGAGCCTTTTCCGGCTCCTAAGAGTCAAGATCTGAGGTCTTCCGTTCGTTCGCCCAAAACTTTCATCACTTGATCGATCACCACTCGTTTGGCGTTCGCGAGTGCCTCACGGTCATCTTCGGCCTCTGCAGCGAGAGCCAGCAGAATTTGGCCGGCATCGCTGCCTGGAAGATAGAGTAACTGGACCCCACGAAGGAGGAGCCACATCGACTCAATTTCAGACGGATTCCCTGCCACGCGTTGAATCGTGAGCCGCACGATCTCATTCGGTAATACGCACAGGGCACCGTCTGTCATTTCATCCCGCAGCCATTTAGCTGTCCCTTTTCTGGTAGCGACCGCCAGAGCTGATACGACTTGTTGTGGAGTAATCATCGGAAATTTAGACCTCCAACTTGTTCGAGGTCGATGCGTGCGCTCTTCGCGTATTCTTGATGCGCGGTATAAATACCTCCTGCAAGCGGAGCGGCCTTTGTAACCCACGCACTCATTCGAATGATCGCGCTGTGCAATTCCTTCATCGCGCTTCCGGGAAAGGGTTCCTGGGTCATGTTCAAATCGACAGCTGTCCACATTTCTCCGAGGCCCGCGTAAATATCCGCTTTGGTAACCCACCTCGGCTCTACATACGCGAAGGGCTTTCCCCAAAAATGGGTGTGCAGGCCTTGCTGCAATTGTAGGCGCATCGCGTTGATGTTCTTTCGCTCCAATTTCTTGATGTTCGTATCAGAAGGAATCGAAAGCGCGACCGCAGTCGCCACAGCGAACGTAACATTTCGGAC
>JBDSSU010000460.1:0-5011 GCA_039928635.1 Opitutaceae bacterium
CGGCGGTTTCATTTCGCGGCGCGCCCCAATGATCACGAGCCGGGTGCGTCACTCAGCTGGCGTGATGCGCGCGATCCGGTTCGGCAGCAGCACATAGAGCGCGCCGTCGGGACCACCGATCACGTGCCGGATGCGGCCGAGGTCCTTGAAGAGCAATTCCTGCGTCAACACTTCATCGTCTTTGATCTCCAGCCGGCGAAGCTCCTGCGTCGCCAGCGCGGCAACGAACAGATTGTTTTTCCACTTGGGGAAAAGATCACCGGTATAAAAGCTGATCCCGCAAGGTGCGATCGAAGGCACCCAATAGGTGACCGGCTGTTCCATCCCGTCCTTCGCGGTGATGTCCGTGAGCGACGACCCGTCGTAACCCATCCCGTACGTAATCGTCGGCCACCCGTAGTTCCGGCCGGATCGCGCGTGATTGATTTCATCGCCGCCCCGCGGGCCATGCTCGGCGTCATAAATTTCGCCGTTCACCGGATTCAGTGCGAGGCCCTGCGGATTACGATGCCCGTAGCTCCAAATCGTGTGCACGGCCTTGGCGTCCTTGGCGAACGGATTGTCGTCGGGGATGCGGCCGTCGTCGAAGACGCGGTGAACTTTCCCCATCGGCACGGCGAGATTCTGCGCGTTGTCTCCCGTCCCGCGTTCGCCGATGGTGAAAAACAAATAACCACGGCGGTCGAAAACCATGCGGCCGCCAAAATGGACGCCGCCCGCCTTGGGATACACCTCCAGTGGCGCCTCGAAAATCGTTTCCTGATCCACCAGGGCACCGTCCCGCAGCTTGCCCCGGATGACGCGGGTAAGGCTGACATCCGTGCCATCCGCCTGTTTTTGCGGATGACTGTAGGCGAGATACAGCCAGCCATTCCGGGCATAGTCGGGATGGGGCACGACATCGAAGAGTCCGGCCTGCTGGCGAGTATCCACGATCGGCACACCCGTGATCGGCTGGGGCGAGAGTTTGCCGTCTTCAATCAGGTAAAGGCGCCCGCGTTTCTCGGTGGCCACCGCGCGGTTTCCGGGGAGGAACGCCAATGACCACGGTTCCGTCAGATCGGCGATCCACGTGTTCAACTGATAGCTGTGCAGTTCGCTCTTCACCGTGATGGATTCAACCGGCTTGGCGACGATGGATCCGGCCTTCGCCGCGATCGCGCGTTGCTCCCGAATGAAAATCACCATCGCGCGAATCTCCTTCTCGGGCAGCGCCGCGGACCACGCCGGCATGCCTTTCTCGGGAAAACCGTTTCGAATGCTGCGGGCGAGGCTCTCGTCGTCACCGCCGTGCGCCCAGACGTCGTCGAGCATCGAAGGGGCCTGCGCGCCCTCCATTTTCGCCCCGTGACAACTCGCGCAGAAATTCGCGTAGTTTTCATTGAGCTTCCCGGGCCGCTGGATTTGAGCTTGAAGCGTCGCCGTCGAAACGGCGACGCATGCGATCAAGGACGCTCGACGAAGGGTGGGGAACAGAGAGTGCATGGAATGGATCGGGAGAAAATCGGGGAAGCTGGTTTTGGGATATTCACTTGCTGGCGGAGCGAACGATGATGTCAACCGGACGATGGCAGGCGACGTTGCCCACGAGACGCTCAGAGGTTCTCGGAAACGTGCTCCAAATTCACACGCATCCGGCAAAGTGGACAATCGACCGGCGGCCACATCTCGAAATCGAGTTGCACGATCGTCTCCAACGGGACCCCGACACTACGGGCGAAAGCTTTCGCATTTTCCCCGAAGGCGAACAACGCCCCGATCGCGACCGGAATCGCACCGCAAGCCAGCACGTCCGCATAAGTGGCGCGGACCGCTGATCCCGCACTGATCGCGTCGTCGACGATCGCCACCGATTTCCCGCACAGCGCCGCTCGGGATCCGGCGGGGATTTCGTAGCGCACGGGAAAAAAGCCGGCGGGCTGCGAGGGCTCAAATCGCTCGGCGAAAAACGCGGGAACGCCAAGCCTCGCCGCGATTAGCTCCGCGAGCTTCGCGCCTCCGGTCATCGCTCCGCAGACCGCCTCGACCCGGTGCTGCGCCAGACCCGCCGCCAGTGCCGCGACGTGCGGGGCAATCCGCCCGGGTTCCATGAAGAGCCGGTCCAGATCGAACCACCTCGCGCTGTGGTAACCAGACTCCATTTGGAAATGGCCCCGCCGACCGGCGATGACCTGGAGAGGGTCTTCCGACAAACGGGTGGAAGCTAAGCTCATTCGAGGGAGAAGGGGCAGCGAACGCGGCTCGGTCCGCTGCGGGCTGCGACCACCAGTTATTTCGAATTCAACGCGGCGCGGAGAATCGGCTCCATCACGTCGGCTTGGCGGACAAAACCGAGATCGCTCGCATGTGAGCCGTCCGTCGCACCCTCGGAATCGTCGCCGTAGAGATGGTCACCGGGAATGTAGTGCAGGTTTTTCACGCCCTCGCGTTGCAACGTCTCGAAGACTTCGCGGAGTGCCGCATGGTTGGCATCGTGCGATCTGGCCGTGGCGGGCAGAATCCAATCATTGGTTTGACGTCGATCTTCCACGAGGACGATCGGGGTGTTTGGGCGAGCGGCGCGCAATTGCCGGACAAGCGGGCCCGCCTTGGTTCGCACATCCGCCGGTCCCATGTTCGGCAGGCAATCGATGACAAAGACCGCGGCGTCGATCTGGGCGAGAAATTCACCAACGGCGGCGTCCATGCGTCCATTCCCGGAAAATCCAAGATTGATCACCGGTTGATCGAAACGCCGGCCAAGGATCGCGGTATGCACCATACCGGGACGCGACGCCGCGATGCCATGCGTGATGGAGGTACCGTAAAAAACGATCGGCTTGGCCGTACGGGGCGCGAGGCCCTCGAAGGTCGCTCCCATGGGCACACCGATCGCGAGCGACTCCACGCCGTTAAACAGCGGAAGATAGGCGGCGTACTCGCGCGAGCCGGGCGCGAGACCGGTAACCAGCGCCACTTTTACTTCGGGGGTGCGCGCCCTTGCGACCTGGACCCAGCGCCATTTGCCGGCTTGGTCGCGGGCGTAAAGGTCGAGGCCGCTGACGCCGCTGGGCGGCATATTCCACATGCCGAGCTGCTCCTGCGTTTTCGACAATTTGTAGTGAACGTAGATGGCCGAGGCATCGGTCTTGAACCGCACCATCATGCCCGCCGAATCGCGGCTCAGATTCCACACGGCGCGCGTCACCGTTTTTTCGGCGGCGGCGGGAAAGCGGTCGAACCAACGCAGCCGCTCCTGTTCGGGCCAGGCGCGACCTTCGACACCCCAAGTGGTGACGTCGTGCCATTCGACGTTATCGGGGATGCGCGCAACCGGCGCCGCGGGCGTGGGAGCGGGAGCCGGTGCTGTCGGGGCGGCGGTCGGCGCGACCGGTTGGGCGGCCAGCGCAGTGGCGAGCAAGAGAAAAAAGACGGGGCGTAGATTCATGGGGCGGTGGGGAAGGGGAAGCCCGGTGGAGATTGGACACTCTCCGGTCCGCGCCAAGCCGGCAGTTTAACGATCCAGCGACAGGCGTGCGGCTGCGCCGAACTCCGTTGCGCCGCTGAGTAGGCGGATGAAGCAAGGGCCGAACACAGGGTTGAGTGTTCACATCGGGCGTGAAGAACCGTTCCTTCCCGACAGGCTCCGGACAATCGCGTCGCCGATCCTCGCTTTACCTCAACGCATCATCGCTCGCACCCCATGAGTCTTTGGAACCGCTGGTTTGGAAAATCACCTCAAACGTCTCCGCTCTCAATGCACGCTGATGGGCCTCCGGAGTTCCCTTTCGCGCCTGCTCAGCTCCGCAAGACGGCGAACGCCTGGCGCCAGGCTGTCCGCGTACCCAACTCGAACTCCGCCCGCCTCCCGAAAACCAATCGGTTCACCGTCAGGGCAAAAACCACACAGGCTCCGACGGTGAGCGCCATCGAGTGGAGAAAATGCCAGGGCGCCGGGAGATCCGGATTTCTCGCGTGGAGGTTCGGCCAACCAAAGGCGAAGAGAGCGTAGAACGCCGAGCCGAAGAGGATGGTCGCGATGACCGCGCGGGCATCCACGTTGCGAAACAGCAGGCCGATGATAAAGGCCGAGAGAATCGGCATGGAGAACAGCCCGATGAGCTGCTGGATGAGTTGGATGATGCTTTCCGCCCCGGTGTAGAGCGGCACCAACGCAATCGACAGCAAGGCAAAGGCCGCCTGCAGCCAGACGCTGAGACGGCGAATGTTCGCCTTGGGGTTGAGGTAAGGCTGATGAAGATCGCAGACGTAAAGCGCGGCGGAGGAGTTCAGGGTGGCGTTGTAGCTTGTCATTACCGCACCGAACATCGCCGCGGCAAATGCCCCCAGCAACCAGTGCGGGAGCAGCTGTCCCACGAGATGGCCATAGGTGGCGTCTCCGAGCTTTCCGAACAGCTTGAACGCACACACTCCGGGAATCACCACGATCGGCGGGATGATCAGCAGCCGCACCACCATCGCAGCGTACACGCCCTTCTTTGCTTCCCGCACCGAGGGCGCGGCCAGGGCGCGCTGGGTGATCGTTTGGTTGGTGCTCCAGTAGTAGAGCTGCGAAAAAATCATGCCGGTGAGCAGCGTTGGCCACGGGATCGGTGAACCGGGTCCGCCGATCAACGTCAGGCGTTCCATGGGAATGCCGGAGAAATCCCAATTGATCGCATTGAGCGACAGCACGGTGATCAACATCGCCATACCCAGGACGATGACCCCGGCGTAGGTGTCCGAGATCGCGACCGCGCGCAGTCCGCCGAAGATCGCGTAGGCGGCGCCCACCGCGGCAATGCCGCAGGAGAGCGTCAGGATGGACGTCTCGAGCCCAAACATCGTTTTGATCACGAGCGAACTCGTGTAGAGCATGATCGGCAGGAAAATCACCACGTCGCCGAGGAGAAAGATCGTGGCGACGGTTCCGCGGATATGTTTGTTGTGATAACGCCGTTCCAACAGCTCGGTCACCGTCGTGCAGTTATACTTGTAGTAGAGCGGGACGAAAATCTTCGCGAGCATCAGC
>JBDSSU010000461.1:0-9990 GCA_039928635.1 Opitutaceae bacterium
GGTTTGTCACGCATTAGGCCAGTAATGCGTGTCAAACCGCTCCGGGCGGCACTGGCGGGAGTCAGCTTGTCGACTTGGGGTCAGCGGGCTGCCCAGGAGAGTGCGGGTGCGAACCCGCAATGAATCAGGGCATGTGCAGGCCGAGCCAGCCCGCGAGCGCCTTCAGTGCGGGGGCCGAGCTGTAGCCGCGGCGGAGGCGGCGGGAAGCGATCACCAGTTTTCGGGCTACGCGATCTGCCTTGGGTTCGACGTGTCCGACAATCTCCGTCCCGGAGAGCACGGGAAGCGCGTAGTGACCGCGAACGCGTTTGTGCGCCGGAGTGTAGGCCTCCCACGTGTAATCAAAATTCCAAACGTCCCGGGTGACGCGTCGATCGTAAATCAGCGGATCAAGCGGCGCGAGCAACAGGGCCTCGGGCAACGGCGCCGCGCGCAAGTTTGCACTCCCAGCCCGACACGCTTCGAGGATCGCGACATCGTCCCGGAGACAATGGAGTTTAATCCCATCGCTCGTTTCGAGGGTCACCGGTTGCACCAAATCGGCCACGAGCGCGAGTTCCTGGCGCTTGAGCAGGGCAAGTCGGCGTTGGCGAAGTTTGAGGACTGCCAGCCAACGCGCGGTGTCCGTTACGGGGAGTTCCGGAAGCGCGAGCACGTCGGCTGGCAACACGCGCTCCGGTAGATCGTAGAGGCGACGGATCCCGTTGCGGCGCGCGATCAAGACGCGGCCGTGGAAAAATAATTTTTGCAGCGTGGCCTTGGCCAGCGTGGTCGTTCCCCAAACACGCCGACCGCGGCGGTCATCGTCGATTTGATCAGACGAGATCGGCCCGCGCGCCGCGATTTCAGCCAGGATGCGCGGGGCAAGCTCCCGTTCGCGTGGGGTCAGCCGGCCGGACCACGCTCCGGCGCTTTTCGCGCGATGGCGAAAAGCGGCGAGGAGGTGGGGCCAGGCCTCCAAGGGAAATGCGACCAACACATGGGTGTCGGGAAGGTGATGCTCGAAAGCCCGTCGAGCCGTCGTTACCGCCGCCAGCCCGTCACCATGCAAATGGCGTCCAAGATCGCCTTCGGCGTAACCGGTGACCCGATTACGCAGAATGAGATCGTGCATGCGCCCGCAGATGTTGATCGGGTCAATCTGCACGTAGCCATGATGGCGAAGCGCGGATCCGACATCGGCAAATCGGTCATCGAGCCCATGAACCCGCCGTAGGAAAACACGCGCGACTCGTGCAGAAATCTTCAACGGCGCAGCCACGCCCATCACTCAACGGCGCGGGCCGGAGAAAACAAGGCCGCGTCGCGAAAGGCGACGCGGCCGGGTGAGGCTACCAGCAAATCGCTTAGGAAAACTTAAGCGGCGGCGAGGCGACCGCTGGCGCGATTCGGCTCGAACCAGTCGGAGGGAGATGACTCGGGAGCGAACTCCGGGCACATCTCCGCGAGGAGCGTGCGCAGGTTTTCGCGAGCGCGGGCGATCCGGCTCTTCACGGTGCCGACGTTGATTCCCAGCGTCTGCGCGATCTCATCATACGAATGATTGAGGCTGTTACGCAGGGTGAGGATCTCCCGGTGCCGCGCATCCAGTTTCTCCATGCAGCTGGCGATCAAGGAGGAAAATTCCCCGGTGGCCGCTTCGCGGGAAGGGTCGGGCGCTTCCGAAGCAACGAGCTCGGTGAAGGTCGCGTTGGTATCTTCGCCGAGCGGGCAGTCGAGCGAGAGGGTGGCATGGCGGCGACGACGGAAGAAATACCAGTACCGGTTGCGCGCCAGGTTGACGGCGATGCGATGCAGCCAGGTCGCGAGAGAAGAATCTCCCCGGAAGCGAGCGAGGCCGCGATGAGCGCGGATGAAGGTGTCTTGAGTGATCTCCTCGGCATCAGCGCGATTGCGCAACAGGCCGAGGACGATGGTGAAGATCTTTCGCTGATAACGCTCCATGATCTCGATGAAAGCGGAGTCTTCGCCGGAGTTGAAGCGGCGCACGAGTTCCGCATCAAGAGCTGCTTCTGTTTTCGAAGCAGCGGCGCGAGCGGCGCGATCGAGCACAACAGGAGCTTCAGCGGTAACAGCGGTAAGAGAGGTGGAAGGCATATTGGAAGTGGATGGATTCGATTTGGCGAACATGCCCAACTCCTTACCTCAACTCGTGCCAGTAACGCGGGCCAAGTATCTAAAAAATTGCGCCATAGGTGTTTCAAAATCTTTCCGTCGGTTTTCCGCGGAAAGGAAACGCGGGTTTTTCGTGCACCTTGCGTGTCGTCGCATGAAACACCGGTGCAATTTGCAACGGCTGCAATTCGGCCGGCGGGCGGGTTGCGAGGCTTGTTACATTGCCGTCACTGACGGCAAGCAACCTGCTGAATGCTTGACTGGATTTATCACGGGGTACTCCTTTCCCTGATAAACCGGGCCGGGCAAAGACTACTTGCCTTGGCCGAACCGCCGGATCCCACGCCATGCAAAAAATAGCCTTAAAATATCTGCCTTTCCTCGCTTTCGCCGTCTGGCTCCTAGCGTCCGCACCCGGACTTCTCGCCCAAGGCATCGTCTCGGGAGGCATGACCGGTCTTGTGCGCGATAGCACCGGCAAAACGGTGACCGGCGCAAACGTCAAAGCGGTCCACGTCCCCACCGGGACGACGTACACGGCAACGACCAACCCTTCCGGCCGCTACAACATCAGCGGCATGGTGGTCGGCGGCCCTTACACCGTCTCGGTTGACGCCGGAGGATATAAACCTGCAGAGCGCATTAATATCGCGACCCAATTGGGGGGTACCATTGATGTGAATCTCGCGGTGGAAAGCTCCGCGGAGGTTCTGGTTCTCGACAAGGTCACGGTCCAAGGCTCGGCACTTGATCTGGATTCGGGCGCGAGCGGCGCTGGAACGGTCATCGGCGCTTCTGGCATCGGCGCCACCGCCACGGTCATGCGCTCGTTCGCGGACGTGGCGCGCACCACCCCTTTCGTGAGTTTGCGCGGCATTCTTTCATCCCGCACCCAGCCCATCATCAGCGCGGTCGGGCAGAACAACCGCTTCAATTCAATCCTTGTCGACGGTGCCCGCATCAATGACCAGTTCGGCTTGAACGGCAGTGGGCTCCAGGCGTTCGGCAACCCGATCTCCCTCGATACCATCGAACAGTTCAGCATTCAGATCTCGCCGTACGACGTGAGCCAGAGCGGCTTCACCGGGGCCGCGATCAATGCCGTTACGAAGAGCGGCACCAACCAATTCCACGGCAGCGTTTATTACTACTACACGAACGATGATTTCCAGGGGAGAAACGTCTTCGGCGCCACCAAAGGTACGCGCTCCTTCCTCGAGCAAAAAACGAAGGGGGTCACCTTGGGCGGGCCGATCTGGAAAAATCACCTGTTCTTCTTCTTCAACTACGAGAAGTTCGACTCTGTCATCCCCGAGACGGCGGGCTTCAATCCCACCGCGTCAGCGCAGGGAACGGCGGACCTCGCTGCGATCAACGGGCGTCTCGCGGCCATCAAGAGTGGGCTGAGCTACGGAAGCAGCCTGGACTTCGGCACTTTCCCCGGCAGCACCTCGACCCTGAGCATCTTCAACGAGATCAAGCTGGGTAAAATCGACTGGCAGATTTCGCAAGGGCAGCGGCTTTCAGTACGCTACAACAAGACCGAAGGCGAATTCCCGCAGAGCGGTCGCTACACGCTGAGCAACGTCTCTGCCACGTCCGGTTCGGGCATCCCACTGGCGCCTTTTTCCACCATCTTAAGCTCGAGTCTCTATAACCAGGTGCGCAGCGAAGAGGTGTGGGCCGCACAACTGTTCAGTCACTGGACGTCGAATTTCAAAACGGAACTCCGTTATGCCCAGAACGAGTATTCCCAAGCCACGCCGACTCCGATCTCCTTCCCTGAAATTCGCATCTTCGGCGTATCCGGCATCGCGAACTCCGGTGCCTCCATCGCCAACGGGGCTCTCTTCCTCGGTACCGAGCAGAATCGCCAGGGCAACTTTCTGTCGGTGAAAACCAAGAGTTTGGCCGCCAATGGTGAATACCTCTTCGATCGGTTTACGCTCACGGGCGGCTTCGATCGCGAAGAAAGCGACTTCTTGAATCTATTCCGCAACAACTCATATGGCGTCTTCGACTACGCGAGCGTCGCCGACTTCGTCGCGGACAATCCGGCGATTGTCAGCCGCAACTACTATCAAACCGGCACGCCGCCGAACGAAGCCAGCGACTTCGCCGTGAACGGCCTCTTCGGCCAAAGCAAATGGGACGTGAGTCCCAGGCTGAACCTCACTTTCGGGCTGCGTTACGACTTCTTCCAGTCCGACCGACGCGCGCCACTGAATGCGCAGTTCCAGCAGGTTTTCGGTTTCGCCAACAACGGCAATGTGGACGGGGCCTCGGCCATTTCTCCGCGCGTGAGTTTCAACTACTCGATCGACGACGAACGGCGTCTCCAGATTCGGGGTGGCGTCGGTCACTTTGTCGGCCGGATACCCTGGGTCATGGTTTCGAACTCGTTCAGCAATTCCGGGGTCGGTCGCGCCAGTGTCACCGGCCTTTCACCGAAACCGAGCCTCAGCAATTATCTCGCGACGGATTTCGATCCAAAGAATCCGATTGGGCAACAGGCGGTGATTACCGCGCTTCGTCCGCAGATGAATCTGGTCGACGATGAACTCGACGCGCCTTCCATCTGGCGCGGGAATCTCGCACTTGACGCCAAGCTGCCCGGGATCGGCAGCACCTTGACGATCGAGGGGATTCATACGCGGAACGATCAGGCGCTCTTTATCCGCGACCTGAACATCAAGCCGCGCTTCATCGGTCTTGATGGCCGCCAAGTCTACAGCGGCTCGCCTGGCACGGCCGCCAATGCGCTTCATCCGGAGTTCTCGAACGTTTATGGTGTCAGCAACATCAGCAAGGGTTCCACGACGTACATTTCCTTCGGCTTGAACCGCCCCATGCAAAACTCCTGGAGTTACAATGCCACCTACACGGTTGGCAAAGCGGTCGATGCTCTTCCCCTCGGCGAAACCACCGCCGGCTCCCAATACGGCCGCAATCCGATTTTCAACCAAAACGAGCCCGTCCTCGCGCGTTCGGCGTTCGAAGTGCGGAATCGCGTTCAGCTGAGCGTCGCGAAGGAATTCCGCTTCTTCCGAGACTGGAAGACGACCATCAGCCTGTACTACGAAGGCCGAACGGGAAATCCCTACAGCTTCACGTACAACAGCGATGCCAATGCCGACGGCGTGACCGGCAATGATCTGGTTTACATCCCCACGAGCATCAGCGATCCGGTCTTCGTCAATCTCTCTCCCACCGTCGCCCAGGCTTACATGAACTACGTCGATGGCAGCGAACTGGCCGCGTATAAAGGTGGCGTCGCTCCGCGCCATGCCTTCACGCAGCCATGGACGAACCGGCTCGATCTTCACTTCAGCCAGACGATCGGCATCTACAAGCCGGCCGAATTGGAGATTTTTGCCGACTTTATCAACTTCGGCGCCTGGTTGAGCAAAGATCTTTTCGGCTATCAAGAAATAATCCGCAGCGGCAGCAGCGATAACGAGCTCGCGGTGGTCAAGCTGTTCGGCGCCGCCACCTACGACGCCACTACCCGTCAGCTGCGCATGTCCGGCTCGACCTTCGTCGCACCCGCGATCCCCACCCCCGATAACGAACTCTCCCGCTGGCGCATTCAGTTTGGCGCCCGGCTCAAGTTCTAACGGTTCGCCATCCTTTCCAAAGTCGCGGTCTTCGGACCGCGACTTTTTTTTGCCCGCAACTCCGCGAGACTGGCATGAATGCAGCAACCTGCCGCGATGCCGTGCGACTTTGAATCGGGTAGTCGTTGCCACGGCTCCGGCGATCCCCGCAAATCGCCCCAACCAATTCCCGCCACTGGTTCCTTCGCCGTCGTTCACCACCGTCACGTCACACCCATGCACCCACTCACCACGAAAAGAATTTTCATCGCCTGCCTGCGATGCCTCGCACTCCTCGGAGCCTTCGCGCTCGCGCCCGGAACTCACGCGCAAGGCATCACCACTTCCGCGATCAGCGGCTTCGTCAAGGACGCACAAGGCAAACCCGTGCCCGCGGCAAACGTCGCCGTGGTTCACGAACCCACCGGCACCCGTGCGGCCGCTGTCACTCGCGCCAACGGCCAATATGACCTCTCCGGCCTCCGCGTCGGCGGTCCCTACAGCGTCACGGTCACGGCCGGCGGTTTGCCGGAAAACGTCCAAAAAGACGTTTATCTCGATCTCGGCGAAGCAACTCCCCTCAACGTCGTCCTCGGTGCCGCCGGCACTCCCGGAATCGTGCAGATGGAAGCGGTCAAAGTGGAAGGAGACCGCAACACCGTCTTCAGCGCCGCCAAAATCAGCACCGGCTCCACCTTTAACACCGCCGATGTCGAACAACTCCCGTCGGTCCGGCGAAATGTCCAGGACATCGCCCAAATGGATTCCCGCATCACGGTGATGAACCTCGGCCAGGACGGAGAGATGAGCGCGCAAGGGCAGAACTACCGTTTCAACTCCTTCCTCGTCGATAACGTCCAGACGAACGATCCCTACGGCCTGAATTCAAACGGCTTCACCACGCTGCGCAGCCCCGTGCCCTTCGAGGCACTGCAGGCCGTGAGCGTCGAACTCAATCCCTACGACGTGCGCCGCGCGGGTTTCACCGGCGCCTTGATCAATGCCGTGACCAAATCAGGCACCAACAATTTCAGCGGCCTGATCTATGGCGAATACACCGACCTCAACATGCGCGCGAAAAACCCGATCACGGATGTCCGCGAATCGTTTCGCGAGCGCACTCACGGCGGCACCTTCGGCGGCCCCATCATCCGCGACCGGCTTTTCTTCTTTTTGAGTTACGATGAATTCCGCCGCCAGACACCGGCACCGACCCTCAATCTGACCCTCGATCCCGCGCAGGTGGCCCTGATCGCCGCCCGCGCCCGGTCGTTCAATTACGAACCCGGCGATCTCAGTGGCCCCGCGAACGTCGCCCGCCAGAAAACCCACATCGCGAAGCTCGACTGGAACATCAGCAACGCGCACCGGCTCAGCCTCAGCTATCGGCGCGTTCGTAGTTTGTCGCCCGTGTTTCAATTTTACGGAGGCAACAGCACCTCGTTCAGCAATTTTTGGTACGATGCCTCCCGCCAGACGGATGCCTACACCGCCCAACTCTTCAGCACGTGGACGCCGAACTTTCGCACCGAGGCAACCGTCTCCTCGCTCAAGTACGATGGATCCGCGCAAAATCGCGGCACGCCCTTCCCGCAGGTTTTCATCTCCAGCGGCATCACCGCGGTGCGCGCGAGCGACGGCGCGGTTTTGACCACCGGGAACGTCGACCTCGGCACCTACAACGTGCAGCAGGAAAACGAAAAAACCTCCAAGTCACGCACCGCATCGCTCAACGCCGAATATCTCCTCGGCGATCACACCCTCACGCTCGGCGCCGACTACCAGCGTGCCGAGACTTTGGACACGTTCATCAACAACGCCTACGGCTCCTACACCTTCACGACGCTCGCCGCCTGGCTGACGGGCTCTCCGACCAATAAAACGCAGACGGTCTTCGCCCCCGGCAAAACCGCGGCTGATGCCGTGGGTTCGTTCACCTACACGACCTTGGGGATTTACGCGGGAGACGTTTGGAAACCACATGCGCGCTTGTCGATCACCGCCGGTCTTCGCTTTGACAGCGGGTACCTTCCCGAATCACCCACCGGGATTCCCACCGCTCCGAACTACAGCGAGGCCAGCTTCCAGACCGCCTTCGGTCGCAGGAGCACCACGACGAACGACGGAAACTACACCCTCTCGCCTCGGGTGGGCTTCAATTACCGGTTGAACACCCAGCGTCGAACTCAATTCCGCGGCGGCGTCGGCCTTTTCCAAGGCACCAATCCGATGGTGTGGCTGAATAACTCGTTTCAAAACCGCGGTGTCACTGCGGTGGTTTCGACCACCAATACCACGTTTTCGCCGGACATCACGGGTACGGGCAGCGCCGCCCTCGCGGCCGCCGCAATTAATATCACCCACCCTGACTTCCACGCCCCCGCCGTGTGGAAGGCGAACCTCGCGGTGGACCACACCCTGCCGTTCGGCGGAGGCCTCATCTTCACCGCAGAAGCTGGTTTCCTCGAAACGAAGTACGGCACCATTATCCGCAATCTGAATTTGCGGCCGGTGGGCACCAATCCTGACGGCCGTATCCGCTATGCTGGTCCGATCGTCGCTTCCAGCACCGGTAACGGACGTGGCTCGAATGGAAACGCCTACAGCAACACCGCCAACTACCTGAACGCCGGCTTCCTCGACGTTTACGAGCTGGCCAACACCAGCAAAGGCGGCGGCAACGATTTCACCCTGAAGCTCACTCGCCCGATGAAGAACAACTGGTCGGGAAGCCTCGCGTGGACCCGCAGCAACTACAAAGAGGTGTCGCCCATGACCGCGACCGGCCTCGCCCAGTCGTTCTATAACACCCGCGCGGTCTTCAATCCCAACGCCGACGTGGCCTCGACTTCCAATTACAACATCGAGAATCGTCTCGTCGGTCAGCTCACCTACCGCATCAACCTGTTCAAGCGCTTCCGCGCCCCGACCACGATCACCGCTCTCTGGCAGAGTCGCATGGGCCGTCCCTATTCCTGGGTCTTCTCGGGCGACGCGAACGGTGACGGATTCACCTTCAACGATCAGCTCTACGTCCCCTCGGGGCCCAGCGATCCGCTCGTGCGCTGGAACAGCACGACGGAACGCGACAACTTCTTCGCTTACGTCGCTGCGTCCAGCTTGCGCAATTACATGGGTCGCGTCGCACCGCGCAACGGCGAGACTTCCCTCTGGGTGCAGACGCTCGACCTGAAACTCACGCAGGAAATCCCACTGCACGGAAAACTTCGCGCCGAGGTCTTCGCCAGCCTGCTCAACCTCGGCAATCTCCTTAACGACAAATGGGGACTCCTCCAGGAAGTCGCCTTCTCCTATAAACGCGGCGTGGCCGGGACCACCTACGATAGCACAACCGGCCAATACGTTTACACGTTCACTCCCAGCACGCTCGACCCTCTCCCGATTATCGGCGACGGCAACTCGGGCCCCACGAACAATTCCCGCTGGCAGTTGCAGGCGGGCATGCGCCTGCGGTTCTAACCCGCCCTTTTTCAGCCGATAACCTGCTCCCGCTATCTCAAGGGGCCGCGTCACGGCGGCCCCTTTTTTCCGGTGGGCGGCGAGATCCCACTCTGACGAGGCCGTGATGCGGCCGCCCAAACTCGTCTCCTAGCTCAGCGCATGGACCGCGGCCAAAGCCAGTTCCGTGGGCACGCGCGAACTGATCCGTGCCGAGTTGCCGCAAAAGTGTGTGTATTTGGAGGAGCCTCACGGGGTTGATTGCCACCCGCCCGCGGGCCCCGGGGCATCACGCCGCCTCCGGAGAGTGATCCCGCGTCTCCGAAACGCGGACGTCCCTCAGGCCTCAGATCCAGGCGACCCGCAGCCCGTCAAAATCCTTCGCGCGCCCGCTATTTCCGTGAAGAAATCGCTCCCCCCTCGATCAAAGGGTCGGTTTCTCCCTCGGGGCAAAGTTTCGCTCGACCTCGCAAGCGCAAATTCCCAAAAAATTTACCAATTTCTGAACACAAACGGATTGACGAAGAAATTACTGGAACCAATTAGTTGTGGTCGCCGCGGTCGAGGACCACATCCTGTAGTGGTCAATAACGCGTCAGTAACTTCTAACAACTTTTGATCGCTTAAGCGGGACGCGCGCCGAAAACACCCGTCCGCTCGCAAATATTTCTCGTTCCCCGCTCCCCGTTTCTTCTCCCGGTCTCATGCAAAAGTCCTTCCAAGTCGGCGCCAAGACGTTCGTCCTCGATCAAGCGAAAGCCGAAGCCGCTTTCGCCGCCAAGAAAGTCATCAACGGTCGCCAGACCATGTGCTTCAACCT
>JBDSSU010000462.1:0-7136 GCA_039928635.1 Opitutaceae bacterium
GCCTTCGTGCACCCGCTCGCCGCTCAGCGCGCGCCGTCTCCCGCGGCGGGCGCCGCCCCCCCGGCTGCGTTGTCTCCGGTGACCCTCGAACTCCAGGCGCTGGTCGAACGAATCCAGACGAAGCTGACCGCGGGCAAGAACACCGCGGCCGATCTCGCCGACGAGCTGGCCGCCTTCGATAAACTTTTTGCCAAGTATCGCAGCCAGAAAACCGACGAAGTGGCGCAGATTTTATACATGCACGCCGCGCTCTATGCCCAGGTGTTGGAGGACAATACCAAAGCCCTGGAATTATTTCGCGTGCTGAAGACCGAATTCGCGTCCACGGAACTCGGTGCCTCAGCGGACAAGGCCATCGAGCAGATCGAAACCGAAGCCAAAAGCGCAGCGGTTCA
This sequence comes from Opitutaceae bacterium, assembly GCA_039928635.1. Taxonomy (GTDB): domain Bacteria; phylum Verrucomicrobiota; class Verrucomicrobiia; order Opitutales; family Opitutaceae; genus DATAKE01. Next base: position 396 of record JBDSSU010000462.1, read on the forward strand.
GGCGGCGCTCATCGGCAAGCCCGCGCCGGAGTTAAATTTCAAGTGGAGCAGCCGCGAAGGACTGAAAACTCTCTCCGAACTGAAGGGCAAAGTCGTGATCCTGGATTTCTGGGCGACGTGGTGCGGACCGTGCGTCGCCTCGTTCCCGAACGTGCGCGAGCTCGTCGAGCACTACAAAGATCGCGACGTCGTTGTTCTCGGGGTGACGAGCATTCAAGGCTCCATCATCGGGCTCGGGGCAGCGGCGATCGATACGCGCAACGACCCTGCGAAGGAGTTCGCCCTGATGAAAGATTACATCAAGGCGAAGGAGATCACTTGGCCGATCGCGTTCAGCACGCAGGAAGTTTTTAACCCGGACTACGGCATTCGTGGCATTCCCTACATCGCGATCATCGCGCCCGACGGCACCGTGCGGCACACCGGGCTGCACCCGGGAATTCCCGCCGAAGAGAAATACGCCAAGATCGACGCCATCCTGAAAGAGTTCGGCAAGAAGCTGCCGCTCGCCACCGAGCCGAACAAGTAGGTCAGGTCGCAAGGCGCCGCAGAACCGCCGCGGCCGAAAATAAGTTTTCGCAAATTCACCGGAGATCGGCTGGCCGTGGTTTCCGAATCCGTGCCCATTCCGGTTTTCATCCGCGGTTAAAAAACTCCGGGGTTGGAAAAACCCACCAACCGGACAAGCCGGGCAGAATTTTACAGGAGGTAACGGAGGAAACAGAGAGCGATCTGCTTCCGCCTTTCTTCGTTTCCTTCGTCAGCCCGCAGGCATCTCACTTTTCGCGAAGGTTTTTTTGCCACAGAGAACACAGAGCTCCGACACAGAGTTCACGGAGGAAAGGCATGAGCCAAACATCGGGGTCTTACTCTGTGGCCTCTGTGTCCGAGCTCCGTGCCCTCTGTGGCTCATGCCTTGGTGGAATTTTGGCATGAGTTTTTCGGGTTATCGAATCCGTGCCCATCCGGTTTTATCCGTGGTTAAAACTCCGGGGTGTTCCGCCAAACTCAAGCCGCTGAACCGATCATTTTTAACAGGAGGTAATGGAGGAAACAGAGATCGATATTATTCCGTCGTTCTTCGTTTCCTTCGTCAGCCCGCAGGCATCTCACTTTTCGTGAAGATTTTTTTGCCACAGAGAGCACCGAGCGCAGACACAGAGTTCACAGAGCCAAACATCGGGTCTTACTCTGTGGCCTCTGTGTCTGCGCCGTTTCGACAGGCTCAAGGCCCTGAGCATGCCGAAGGGCTCCGTGTCCTCTGTGGCGCATGCCTTGATTGAATTTTGGGATGAGTTTTCGGGCTAACCCGAATCCGTGCTCATCCGGTTTTCATCCGTGGTTAAAAATTCTGTCCCTCAAAATCCCGTGCGCGCAGGGCGTGATGACGGTCACGCGGCACCGAGGAGCTTCAGATAATTTCCCGGACGGCGGATCGCCGCGGTGTAGGACGTTTCGCCCGTGACGATCTGCGTGATCAACTCGCTCAACCGCTGGCCATGCCGCGTGAGCAGCCCGCCGCGCAACCGCGGCCAGTCGTACAACACCCGCGCCAGCCAGCGGGCCACGCGCAGCTCCCGCAGCAGTTTCTCCCCGAGCGAATCGCGATAAAAGCGCGCGACGACCGCCTCATCGCCCTGGCCGTCGATAATGGCCTGCGCCGCGAGTTGCCCGCTGAGAATCCCCGCCGTGATCCCTTCGGCGGTCACCGGATCCGCCAGACCCGCCGCGTCGCCGACAAACATGATCCGCCTCACCGCGAACATGCCGCGACGCGGTTCGCACGGAATGAGGTACCCGTGTTTCTCCTCGTGCAGCGGCTTCGCAACCCCGAGCATTTCCAGATAGCGCCGATAGTATTCGGGCAGGTTCGCCGCGCCGCGTTTCGTCGTGAGCACGCCGATGGAGAGATGATCGCGCTTCGGAAACACCCACGCGTAACCCGCCGGCACAAATCCGAAATCGAAACGCGCGGTCTGCATCAACGGCTCCATGTCCGCAGGCGAAAGCGTCACCTCGCACTCCAGCGCCGGCACCACGTTCCGCAGTTCCGGGCAGCCGGTCTTCCGCGCCACCACGCTGTTCGCTCCGTCCGCCGCGATCACGAAGCGGGCGCGGAAGTTGCCCCGGCTGGTCGCGAGTTCGACCGAGTCGCCGGCCGGCGCCACCTCCGTCAACGTCGTCCCGGTGAAAAGCTGCGCGCCACCTTCAACGGCCGCGTTGGTCAGCAACTGATCGAAACGGTCGCGCATCACCATCGAGATCACCGGTTGCTCGCGACGACAGACAAAGCGCAGCGCCGGGGCGTGGTGCACGAGTTCGGCCGCGTGACATTCGCGCTCAACGACGGCGCGAAGATCCACGGGCAGCAGTGCGCTCGCCCGGCGCAACACCCCGCCGCCGCAGGTTTTGTAGCGCGGCAGAATCGCCTTCTCGATGATCCCCACGCGCAATCCTTTTCCTTGAAACGCGAGCGCCGCTGCCGCTCCGGCCGGCCCCGCACCAACCACGATTACATCGAATTCGTGCATTACCGGGCAGTTTCGAAACGAGATGATCGCCGGACAATCCCGAAACGGTCCCACGCGGAGCCGCGGAGAACGCGGAGGAATCCCATCTTCGGCGCGAAACGGCATCGGCTGACGTAGGCGAACTCTTCGCGTTCTCCGCACCTCCGCATGAGCCAAATCGCGATCCGTTAACTCGACAGATTCCCCAAGTCGGATTGAGTGTCGCGATGCCCGCTACCCCGCTCGATCCTGCCTCGGTTGGACGCCTTCCCGCGCCGAGCGACAATGTCGCGATCGCCGTCCGGCGGCTCGAAGCCGGCACGCCGCTGGCCTTCCCAGAAGGGGTGCGGACCCTCGCTCACACCGTTCTCGAGGGCCACCGCTTCGCGGTGAAAGGGATCCGCGCCGGAGAATCGCTGCTGTCGTGGGGACTCACGTTCGGCGTGGCGCTGAGCGACATCGCGGCGGGCGACTACGTGTGCAATCAATCGATGCTCGACGCGTTGAGCGTTCGTCGCGTCGAAGGCGCCCAGCTCCCCGGGCAACCGAACTTCGCCGACAAACTCGAACCGTTCCTCCTCGACGAAAAAACGTTTCGCCCAGGAACACCCGTCGAGCTGGTGGCGAATCCGCGGACGTTCCAGGGGCATCGTCGGCCCGGCCAACGCGGCGTCGGCACGCGGAATTTCGTGGTGATTCTCGGGACCACCTCACGCACCGCGGCGTTTGCGCGGCAGCTCACCGCGAGATTGCAGACGCTCGCCCGCGTTCATCCCGGCATTGATGGGATCGTGGCGATTGCCCACACCGAGGGCGACGGGCCGGGTCAGCCAAACAATTTGACGGAAGTGCTGCGGGCCCTCGCCGGCTTCATGGTGCATCCGAATGTCGGCGCCGTGCTCGCGATCGACTACGGGGTCGAGCCGGTGAGCAATGCGATTCTCCGTCGTTTCATGCTCGAGCACGGCTACCCACTCGACCAGGTGCCGCATGAATTTCTCACCTTGCGCGGCGGGCTCGCGGAGGGTCTGGCGGAGGGCGAACGCCTCGTGCGCGGCTGGTTGCCCGCGGTGAATGCGTTGCGCGGCACCGACGAACCGGTCAGCGCGCTCCGCGTCGCGCTACAGTGCGGAGGTTCGGATGCGTTTTCCGGCGTCTCGGGAAATCCACTCGCGGGCGCGGTGGTTCACGAAGTGATCCGTCACGGCGGCGCGGGAAACCTCTGCGAGACCGACGAGCTGATGGGCGCGGAATCTTACGTGATGAAAAACGTGAAGGATCTCGCGACTGCGCGGGCGCTCCTCGTGAAGATCGCCGCGTTCAAGGAGCGGCTCGCGTGGCACGGCATCACGCCGGAAAGCAATCCCTCCGCCGGCAACAAGCTGCGCGGCCTTTACAACATCGTCCTGAAATCCTGTGGGGCCGCGCACAAAAAAGATCCTCGGACGCGCATCGAGCACGTGATCGAGTATGCGCAGCCCATGGACGCCCCGGGTTTTTATTTCATGAACAGCCCGGGCAACGACCTCGAGGGTATCGCCGGTCAGGTTGCGGCGGGGTGTAATCTTTTCCTTTTCGTGACGGGCAATGGCTCGATCACCAATTTCCCGTTCGTGCCGACGCTGAAGGTCACCACCACGACGCGGCGCCATCAGTTGCTGGAAAACGAAATGGATGTGAACGCCGGCCGCTATCTCGATGGCGAATCCTTCGAGGCGCTCACCGCGGAGACATTCGACCTCGTGCTCGCCACCGTTTCGGGAAAACGCACCAAGGGTGAGCATGCCGGGCACTCGCAGGTTTCGCTCTGGCGCAACTGGCGGCAGACCGACACCTCGCGACTCGAAGCGCTGCGTGCGCGCATCGCGCCGGACGGCGTGCCGCTCCCGGTGGAGCCCGCGCCCGCACTCCGTACCGGCGTGAACGCCTCCGGGGAAGACGTTGCCCCCGCGCTCTCCGCGTTTCGCACGGAGACCGGCTGGGCAACCGAACGCGTCGGGCTCGTGTTGCCGACCAGCTTGTGCGCGGCGCAGATCGCGCGGCTCGCGGCGGAACGGTTGAACCAGCACGACGTCGGCCGCGCTCAGGGAATTTCCCGTTTCGTCGCGCTCACGCACACGGAAGGCTGCGGCTTCGGGGGCGAGACGATGCACAAGCTGCTTCATCGCACCTACCGCGGCTACATCACGCATCCGAATGTCGCGGCGGCGCTCCTGCTCGAACATGGCTGCGAGAAGGTGCCGAATGATGTGATGCGGCGGCAGCTCGAAGGTGCGGGCGTGCCGCTTGACCGTTTCGGCTGGGCGAGTGTGCAGCTCGACGGTGGGATCGAAAAAGCCCTGGGCCGCATCGAAACGTGGTTCACCGAAAAACTCGCCGCCTCCGCGCCGGCCCGCACCACGACCGCCGATCTCGGCGCGCTGTGCATCGGGTTGATGACGGCCGCCCGGGTCAGCGATCCGACCGCGAATGCTTTGGTTGAAGTCGTGCGCGCCATCCTCGGAGCGGGCGGTTCGGTGCTTTTGCCCGAGAGCGATATCTTGCTTACGAATCCGCGCTTCCGCGCTGCCATCCTCGGGGCGATGCCGCCGCACGCGACGCTTGCCTACGGCCAGCCGTTGACGACGCCGGGGTTGCACATCGTGGCGAGCGAGACGGACCATTGGGTGGAAAATCTCACCGGCCTCGGCGGTTGCGGGGCGCATCTCGCGCTCACAGTCGTGTCCGAGCATTCGCGCCAGGGGCACCCGTTGTTACCCGTCATTCAAGTGGCGGAGATGACGCAGCACGAAAAAATTTCCGCCGATGACATCGATGCTTTTCTTTCCAACGAGGCTGCCGGGGATGAATCGACCTTGCTGCGTTTGCTCGTCGCCGTCGCCCAACACGATCACGTCCCCGCTTCGATGGCCCAAGGCTTCGTGGACTTCCAACTGACGCGCGGAGAACTCGGGGTCTCGACCTGATGAAAGAGTCCCTGAAAAAACCAAACCGTTAGCCGCGAAGGACACCGAGGAAGACCGGTTGCTTGGCTCCGTGAACTCTGTGTCCGAACTCTGTGTCCTCTGTGGCAAAAATCCCCCCTCGATAAAAATAGTGAACCCCATGAAGCCCCATCCCTCTCGACGTGATCTTTTTCGGTTCGGCGCAAAACTTCTGGTCGGTGCCGGAGCAACCGCGCTGCTCGGACGCGCCCACGCGCAGAATGCAGCGGCGCGGCGCGTGTTCGATGTGCGCGACTATGGTGCGGTGGGTGATGGCACCGCGCCCGACACCGCCGCTATTCAGCGCGCCGTCGACGAGGCGGCCTCCGCGGGCAAAAATTCCCAGGTGCTGCTGCGCGGCGGCAAACGTTACCTCATCGGCTCGCTCGAGCTGAAACCGGGCATCGAGTTTCATCTCGCGGATGACGCGGAGTTGCTCGTTAGCACGACTCAGGCGGACTTCGGTGGGCGGGCCGCGCTGTGGGCCCTGAAGGCGGACGGCCTTCGCCTCACCGGCACCGGCGCGATCAACGGACGCTCGCGGGAGTTCATGACGCACTTCGACGAGACGGAAGAATGGTGGCGGCCCAAGCCGTTTCGCCCGCGCCTCGCCGTTCTCACCGGCTGCAAGGATCTCGAGGTGCGTGATATCACCTTTCGTGAAGCGCCGAGCTGGACGCTGCACCTCATGGGTTGCGAACGCGTGCTCGTCGACAACGTGAAAATCCGCAACCAGCTCGACGTTCCCAACTGCGATGGCATCGATCCTGATCACTGCCGCGAGGTGGAGATCAAGCGCTGCAACATCGTCTGCGGCGACGACGCGATCGTGATCAAGGCGACGCGCCAGGGCCTGGAGTACGGCCCGTCTTCGAGAATCCGCGTGAGCGACTGCGTGTTCGAGACCCAGGACTCGGGCGTGAAGATCGGAACCGAAACGGTGCAGGACATCAGCGACGTGCGTTTCGAGCGCTGCGAAATCAAAACGGGATGTCGCGGCATCTGCATCCAGCTCCGCGATGAAGGCAGCGTCTTCGACATCGATTTCCGCGACATCAAATTTGTGTCGCGTTATTTTTCCGCCCCGTGGTGGGGACGCGGCGAAGGGATTTCGCTCACCGCGATTCCGCGCGCACCGACGTCGAAGATCGGAACGATCCACGATGTGCGAATCACGAACGTAACGGGTCGTTCCGAGAACACGGCGCGCATCAGCGGCTCGCCGCAAAGCCGCATCCGCAATGTGC
>JBDSSU010000463.1:0-3814 GCA_039928635.1 Opitutaceae bacterium
GCCCGCACCGAGTCCTCAGTCGCCCCGACGGTGACCTTCGATACCTTCCGCCTCATCACGGACAACAACATCTTCAACCCGAACCGCACGGGTCGCCGTGACCGCTCCGAATCCGCGCCGGCCCCGCGCACCGATATTCTCACCCTGGTCGGGACGATGGATTCCGAGAAGGGGCAGCGCGCATTCTTCGACGGCTCGGACGCCTCTTACCGTAAAGTCCTGCATGTCGGCGATTCCGTCGACAAATTCAAAGTCACCAAGATCGAACCCAAGGTCGTGCAACTGGAGCGCGACGGGAAGACCATTCCCGTAAACGTCGGCCAGCAGTTCCGGCGGCCCGAGGGCGCCGACTGGACCCTCGCCGCCGACACCCAGCCGCGCGCGGGCATGATGGCCTCTCCCTCCCGACCCGACCCGAATGCTCCGCCGGAAATTCCGGCCAATGTTTCCGATGCGGAAAGAAACCTGCGGGAACGCCGGGCAAAATCCCTTAGAAATTGATACCATGAAAACCACGCACTTAACCCCAGCCGTGTGGCTCGGAATCGCCGCGCTTGCCACGAGCGCCCTGGCTCAGCCAACCGTTCCCCCGGTCCCAAATCCGACGGGGACCCCTCCAGCGGCCAATCCCGGCCGGGGCGGTCGCGGCGGTCGCGGTGGAGCTCCGGCCGCGGCCACCCTGAATAATTTCAATTTCCGCGGCGCTCCGTTGGAAACCATGCTCACCTACATGAGCGAGGAAGCCGGCTATGCAATTGTGCTGGAAACGCCCATCCGTGGCACGGTGGACGCATACAGCGCCCAGCCCCTCACGCGCGAAGAAGCCCTCGAGCTCTTCAACCTCGCCCTGAATAAAAACGGCTACACCTCCGTCGTGCAGGGCCGCATCATCACCATCACGTCGAAAGATGAAGCGAAGAAAAAGAACCTCCCCATCCGCACGAGCAACGACGCCGATGAGATTCCCAACACGGCGGAGATGTACATTCAGATCATCCCGCTGCGGCGCCTCGACGCGACGACGGCGGCCCGCGATCTGGGCAGCATGTTGCCCGGCTCGTCCACGATCACCGCAAACGCGGACAGCAATTCCCTCCTCGTCACCGACACGAACATCAACCTGAAGCAGGTCGTCCGCCTGGTGAACGCGCTCGACACGTCGACGGACACGATCTCGACGATGAAGATCTTCGATTTGAAGAACGCCGATCCCGTGGAAATGGCGCAGCTGCTCACCAATCTCTACTCCACCACCACGCAAAACCAGGCGGGTCGCGGCGGCGCAGGGGGCGGCGGAGCGGCCAACCAGCTCGCCGCGGCCTTCGGTGGTTTCGGTGGCTTCGGCGGAGCCGCCGGCGGATTTGGCGGAGCCGGTGGCGGTCGCGGCGGCGCGGGGGGCGGCGGCGCCCGAGGCGCTCGCGGCGGTGGCGCCACCAACCGGAATGTTCCGGTGGTCGCCGTGGCGTACCCGGCCGCGTACAAGGTGATTGTCACCGCTTCGAAAGAACAGATGCCCGACATCACCGAAATGGTTGCCCAGCTGGATTCCAGCCAGGGCCGGAAGCAACAGGTGTTCGAATACACCTTGGAAAACGCCAGCCCGAAGGCGGTGGAAACGATCTTGAAGCAAATGGTCCAGTCGACGCGCACCACGCAGACGCAAAACACCGCTCTCGACGCGCTCGACCAGCGCCAGCGGACCAACGCCCAGCAAAACACGACGCAAAATCTCCAGCTTGGAACTGGCCCCACGGGAGGGACCGGAGCCGCCGCGCGTTAATCGCACCGGCTCCTTCCCCATCCCTCATCGCATTCCAAAAAATCTCTTCATGAACTTTCCAAACTTTCGATTCTCCAAGTTCGGGTACGCGGCGTCGCTTCTATTACTCGGCTCCCTGTCCGCTCTGGCCCAAGTCCAGCAAGGTGGTCGGGGCGGCGGTGGCGGCGGCCAAGGCGGCGGCGGCGGCGGTGGTGCCGGCGGTGGCGGTGCCGGCGGGACCCGCACCTATTCCAACACCACCATGCTCGGCGATGCCTCCATCTCCAGCGATGGTGACACCCGGCGCATCATCGTCGTCACCGACGCGGCGACGAACGAGAGCATCAAGCAGATCATCGCCAGCCTCGATAAGCCGAAGCCGCAGGTGTTGATCAACGTCGTCTTCCTTCAGGTCACCCACGACAACAGCTTCGATCTCGGAGCGGAGGCGAGGTATCAAGGACCGATCTCGATCAAGACCAACCCCGAAGGCATCGCCACGACGAAGTTCGGCGTGGCCGCACAGCTGGCCGATCCCTCCGTCTACGGCGCATTCTACCAGCTGATCGGGCGCGACGTGAACGCGACCATTCACGCGCTCTCCAGCGTCGCTAAAACCGAGATCCTCTCCCGGCCCTCCATCCTCACTCGCAGCAACCAGCAGGCGACCATCGTCGTCGGCCAGAACGTGCCCCTGCTCGCCAGCACCACGCAGAATAACAACGGCGGCGGCACCTCGGTCACCAGCACGATCACCTATCAGGACGTCGGCATCATCCTGCGCGTCACGCCGTTCATTACCAATCAGGGTCTCGTGGAAATGATCGTCTCCCCGGAGATTTCCTCCATCAGCCCGACCACCGTTTCGATTCCAGGCGCCGGCAACGCGACCGTGATCGACCGCCGCGCGGCCGACACCGTCGTCGTGACCAAGAGCGACAGCACGATCGTGATTGGTGGACTCATGTCTACGCAGAAGAGCGACACGCAGAGCAAGGTTCCGCTGCTCGGCGACATCCCCGTCCTCGGTTCGCTTTTCAAGCGCAAGACCAAGGGCGATGTGAAAACCGAGCTCCTGATTTTCCTGACGCCGCACGTCGTCGCCACGCCGGACGAACTTACCACGTTGAGCGATGGCGAACGCTCCAAGCTTGAATTTGCACCCACGGCTTTCAGCAAAGCTGACATCGCAAAATTCCTGCCCGGAGCCGGCGCCAATACCGGCCCGGTGAATTGAGGCTTGGAACTCGCTATAGTTCCGCCGCATGGTTTCACGCGTACGATGGGCTCGAATCCTGCAAAACGGCGCCTCGTCGCCTACGTCATCCTGATCGGGTTGGGCCTCGCCGTCTGCGGCTGGCAGGCGGAAGAACACCTCCGCTTCAAGCGTAACGCGGCCGAGGCGCTGATTAACCGCGGCCGTGACATCACCTCCACGCTGGGAGTGGTCATGGCTTCGCAACGCAGCACTCGTTTCGGCCCCTTCGTAAACAAGGATCGTCTCGAGGCCGCGTTAAAAAATCTGGTCCGGCCGAACCAGCTCGAGGCGATCGCGATTCTTTCCGCCTCAGGAGAAATTGTCGCCCGCGCCGGAGAACCGATCAGTTTGACGCCGGACGAATTAATGGATGCCGGCGGGGTATTTTGGGCGAAGGACCTGCTCACCGTCATGAATCCAACGGGCGACAGTGTCATCGTCGCCGACGAACCTGGCCGCAATCCCCGCCAGGGATCTAATCGCGCTCCGCCCGCAACTGACGGGGCCACCCCTCCGAGCGGGACCGCGGTAGCAGGGACGGACGCGACTCCCACCAATTTCCAGCCGAGAGGACCTTTCGGGCCAAGAATGTCGCGGGAGGAATTCGATGCGGCGATCAAGAAGCAGGGAGTGCAGAGTATCGTGATCTCGCTTTCCACCGGGGAAATGCATCGCGCGGTCAATGCCGACCTGCTCTTGCGTTCGCTCGTCAGTCTGCTGGCGATGGGAGGAGCGATCATCTCCGCGCTCGCCTGGCGCAACTTCGGCAAAAATGCCGAACTCCAGATTCGCCTCGT
>JBDSSU010000464.1:0-3193 GCA_039928635.1 Opitutaceae bacterium
TCATCGCCCGGCCCGACTCGGCCGGGCGAGCTGCGTTTTACGAACGAGAAAAAAATCCCCCGATGAAAACCACCACGTCTCTTCGAATTGCCCTGGCTTTCGGCTGCACGGCACCCGCTTTGTTATCCAGCTTGAGCGCCGCCGACGCGGCGACTCCGGTTGCACCCGCTCCTGCCGCCGCTGCCCAACCGGCGGCGCCGCCCCGCCCGCCGGCCCCGGTGCGTTTATTTGATGCTCCCGGATCCCCGAAGTTCATCCGGCTGGAAGGGCCGGGCGCTCGTCCTCCGATTGATGCCGTTGGCAATTATGTCGTCGGTCCCGAGTACACCCCCGCCCCGGAAACCAAGGCGGTGGAAGGCGTGCCGCAGGGGAAGGTGCAGCAGTTCGTCATGGAGTCGAAGGACAGCAAATTCTATCGGCAGGGCCTCTCGCGCACGCAAATCGATCCCGCCACTGGCGCCGAGCGCGACGTTTTCGGCACGGTCGATCCGACCAATCCCAAGACCCTCATCATCAAGACCCATTTGGTCGACTTTAAGCGGACGATCACGGTCTACATCCCAGCCCAATACGTGCCCGGCACACCCGCGCCCTTCATCGTCACCCACGATGGCCCGGGCGAGGCCCGCGAAGGTGCACCGCGCCAGGAACTCGCGCGTGTGCTCGACAACCTCATCGCCCAAAAGCGTGTGCCGGTCCAGATCGCGATCATGATCCAGAACGGCGGCCGCGATGCTCAAGGCAACCAACGCGGTCTCGAATACGACACGATGTCCGGCAAGTTCGCCGAGTTCATTGAGGCCGAGGTGCTGCCGCTCGTGGAGAAAAACTACGGCGTCACGCTGACGAAGGATCCCGAGGCCCGCGCCACCATGGGCAGCAGCTCCGGCGGTTCGGCGGCGCTGATCATGGCTTGGTATCGACCGGATCTCTACCGTCGGGTCATCACGACGTCGGGCACTTACGTGAACCAGCAATGGCCGTTCGACCCCGCGACGCCGGGTGGAGCTTGGGATTTCCACGACAAACTGATTCCGCAGAGCCCGAAAAAGCCGATTCGTCTCTGGATGGGGGTCGGCGATCGCGATCTGCTCAACCCAAACGTCATGCGCGATGAGATGCACGACTGGGTTGAGGCGAACAACCGCATGGCGAAGGTCCTCACCGCGAAAGGCTATCGCTACCAATACGTCTTCGCCCTCAATCAAGGCCACGGCATGGGCAACGCGCGGGCCCAGCTTCTCCCCCAGGCGCTGGAATGGGTCTGGAAAGATTATACCCCCGCGCCTGCCGCGAAGCGCTAGGCGTTGAACCCGTCGTCAACCGCCCTCTCGCGCCGACACCGCGCGTGAGAGTTGAGGGCGATCCACCGACCATAAACAGCCATGCCCCTTCCGAAGGACCAAGCTTGGTTTCCCGCGAAGACCTACGGATGGGGATGGGGAATTCCAAGCCGTTGGCAGGGCTGGGTGGTATTTCTCGGGTTCATCGGCGCGATCGCGGCCGGGGCACCGCTGGCGAAGCAATCCCCTTTGATTTACGTGGTTTACTGCTGCGGCCTCGGCGCTGTGCTCGGCGCCATCGCCTACTGGAAAGGCGAGAAACCGCGCTGGTCTTGGGGAAATCGCGAGTGAGGCCCGCGCTGCGAAGGCGGCGCACCCGCGTTTTTACGGTCCCAACGACGCGCCGCGAGCGGTAGTCGATCGAGTGAAGCAGTAAAAGATCCCCGAAGCATTCGCAGAAACTGAGGTGCCCTGACGTCGATATTGGTCCGGGGAGCGCGCCTCTCGCGTACTGCGCTCGCGTCTCGCCGAGAGCGGTTCGGATGGCTCTGGCGGGACGCCCGAACCGGCACGCGAGACGCGCGCGCTCCCCGGACCAATATCGACGTCAAGGTACACAGGCTCACGCTTGTTTGTTGCTGGAGGGCAAAGCGATCGCGCCTGAGCTGCGGCGGAGAGTGGGCGCTGCGAGCCGCGTCACCGGCGCATTTTGCCGGAGATTGGGGAATTCGCCTTTCATTTCGGTGGGAGGTGGACAGCTTTACATCCACGATCTCTCGCAACGATTGCCCCTCGTTCCGCGTCATCCTCGCTCGGATAGCAGTCCTTCGATCCCAACCCCAATTTTTGATGTGCCCCCCCGTTCGCAGTACGATGAAAAACGCATGGACTAAACTCGGCGTTTTCTTTGGCACGGCCTTGCTCGCCTCCGCGCAAACCCCCGCTCCAACGCGAAGCGCGGCTCCGATCACGAAGCCGGCGCAGATGTTCGAGAAATATTGCTTCGAATGTCATGGAGACTCGAAGCCCGAGGCTGGGATCAGCCTCAAGCGTCTGCTCGCGCAACCTTCGGTCGGTCCTGACTCGGATCACTGGGAGAAAGTGGCCGAGATGATCGAGACGGCGGAGATGCCTCCGTCGGATGCGGATGTCCTCCCGAGCGACGCGGAGCGCAAGACGGCATCGGCGTGGATCCGTCAGAATCTGAAGGCCTACGAACGCGAGCATGCGGGTGAGCCTGGGCGCGTCACGGTCAGGCGGCTCACGAGCGGCGAGTATGCCTACGCGATCCGCGATTTAACGGGGATCGATATTCCGGTGGGCATCGATTCTTCCAGCGACTCGGTGGGCGGGGAGGGCTTCACGAATTACGGCGACGTTCAGTTCGTTCAAGACGCGAGCATCGAGCGTTATCTCGAGGCGGCAAAGCAGGTGGCCGACCACGCGGTGGTGGGCGCGGGACCGCTGCAATTTTATTCCGACCCGGGCAGGACCGGCATGGAGTTATCTGCTCTCGCGCGCATCAACGAGCTCTACTCAACGAAAGGTTTCCGGGTTGTTTCCGGTGAAGGCGGCCGGCCTTTCGGTTTGGAGCGTTACGGCAAAGCGATGTTCGTCGCGTGGTACTACCAGCACCGGGTGGCTCTGGGTGATCCGAAGGCAACGTTGCGGGACTTGGCGGTGAAGGAAGGGATTACGGGTCGGTTCGCCGATCACGTCTGGTCAGCTGTCAACCGCCCGAAGCTGGGTTTTCCCAGTCAGGAATTTGTGACGCGCTGGAAAGCAGTCGGTGCTCCCACGAAGGATTCCAAGGCGTCGATTGAAAAGGCGCGGCGCGAATTTGATGAAGTGGCGAACTACATGACCACGTGGCCGAGCTGGTTCTTCGCGCGCGGGGATGTGGCGGCGGG
>JBDSSU010000465.1:0-15246 GCA_039928635.1 Opitutaceae bacterium
GGTTTATTCCCGCAAGACCGGCGCGCGCGCGTTCCAGCTTGGCGCGGGTTTCCGGATCCGTGGTGTGGGGAAGCGCCAGGTCGACCAGGTTGGCCGCGGCTGCCGGCTGTCCGCCGGCCACGTGAAAAACAATCGTGCGCAACATGAGCTCCGTGATCCAGGGAAAGCTACGCGCGCTGTCGTGAAGGGTCGCGAGTTGCTCGGCGGTGGGCGGAGCCTCGCTGCGCGCGAGCGTGTTCGCCATCAAAGCGTAGATTTGGGGCAGCGGGGGTTGCTGGCGGCGGGCCGCCAGCAATGGTGCCATGACCTCGGTGGTTTGCCGTTCCGTGAGCCTTTTTTCCGGACCGATTTCGGTGACGATCGCTTCATAGCGCAGCCGCGCCAGTTCGTAGTAGGCGCGGGGTCGCACCACCTTGGCCTGAACCGCCGCTTCGAGGAATAAACGCGCACTGCCCGGATTGCCTGAATCCACCTCGGTCAGGCCCAGCGAAGCCAGCAGTCGCGGATCCTTTTCCCCGCGTTCGTAGGCTTTGCCCAACGTGCGCCGCGCCTGCTCGATGTACTTGTCCACGTACATCGGCGTGCGCGCGCGGACGTAGGCGATTTCCATCCGCTCCCATTCGCCGCGGATGCGCGCGACTTCGAGGTCCGTGGCCGCACGAAACCGGAGGCGTTGGCGAGGCGTGGGCGGCGCCGCGAGCGCCGTTCTTTCCTCGGTCGCGGTGGAGAGATAATCGCTCAACTGATCGCGCATGTCGGAATAGCCGATGCCAAAACATTCCCGAAACAAGGCTTCGGTCGGGGCTTCCTGTTCGAGCCGGTCGACGAATTTCCAGAGAGCCTCCTTGTTGGACCCTTTGTTTTCCACCGTGGCCCAGCGGACGAAGAGGGCACATTGCGCACGCCACACGCGATCGAGCTCGGTGGGTTTTTCCACTTTCGTCCGCTGGCGGGCAAAAAATTCCGGCAATGGGAGCAATGTGCGCGGCCGCTCGGAATCGTTCCGCAGCGCCATGGATTCCTCGCCCGAAATCCAAACCGCCGGCCGGATGTCCACATTGCGGTCGGTCAACTCCAGCTGCTCGTAAAACCCCAGCAAGCCTTCCACGAACCAGCCGGGAAGGCGCGGGACACGGCGCTCCAGGAGAAAAGCGATCCGGTCCTTCGCGTAGGTGAACGAGGTGGAGCTATTTGGCTGGACGATCGCAAAGACGCCGGTGGCATCCAGGTCGATCAGGCGCAGATTGGGAAGAAAGCGGACGCGGGTTTTTCCGTTTTTGGACATGTCGGCGAGCACTTCGCGTGAACGCGCCTGCCCGGTTTTCTCGTCCAGCAGAATCATGGTTTCCGAAACCGCCGTTCTGACAATGAAACGCGGCGGCAGAATGACGCGCAGCACATCATCGAGCCGCCGCAATCGCTGGGCGAAGGCGATCCCGGTCGAGTCGTCGCAGACCGAAAGGATTTCCAGTCCCGGCATCTCCAGGTATCGCCACTTGAGCGGTGCACCCTGGTCGGTGACCGTCATGGGTGGAAGCATCACCACGGGCTCGGACGAGGCGCCGGGTTCCTGGGAATGCAGCAACGATGCGCCCGCCGCGAACACACCGGCCAGTGCGAGCGTTCGCAGGAAGGAAAACCGGCGGGCGGCGAGAGGACTTGATGACGTCATTTTTTTTCCTCCGCCTCACCGATCTTCACCTTGAAATCGTAGAGCGTCAGGTTGAAGAACTCCCCGATCCGCCGGTAAACGCGGCCGCGTTCGGGGGAATCGGCCCGGGCGAAGTCCGCCGTGAGTTTTTGGTACTCGGGCGCCCGCCCTTGCCGCCGCAGGCTCGCGCGCAGATTCGTGATGGAAAGGAACGGCGCGGCGCGATTGTCCGGGTCGTGGATCAAAAAAAGCGGTTTGTTGAGGAGCTTCAGGTCGGAGGTGACCGCAATCGAGCCCAGGCCGGACTGACGACTCACCAGCCACGTGGAGAGCGCACGGAGGGGATCGGGTCCCTGCCGTACTCCTGGTGCTTTGAAAGCCGCTTTTGGCGGCGGGGCGTCGGGGTCGAAATCGGGAAGAACTTGAGAAAGTTCCGGCTCCAAGCTGCTCCAGAGGTCGAGTGGCGTCGTGAGGCCGTTGATTGCCACCGCGCTCTGAAACGCCTCGGGGTGGAGTTGCAGGCCGCGCATCGCGAGATAGCCGCCGTAGCCTTCGCCGATCAAACCCACGCGGCGCAGATCGACCTGATATCGGTTTCGAATCCAGCTCAGCGTGGCGAGGACGTCACTCAACGGGCCGCGATCCAGGCTGGTGCGAATCGCCTCGCGATGGGCGATCCCGAAACCGGCGGACCCGCGGTAATTAATCTTCACGACGGCGAATCCCATCGTGGCGAGCGCCTGGGCATCACGGTCGAAGCCCGCTTCCACGCGTTGCCAGGGGCCATCGTGCAACGACACGACGAGTGGAGGGAGGACTTTACCGCGAATTCGCGGGAGCGTGATGTAGCCCGTTACCCGGATTCCGTCAGGCGTGGCGAAGGCAAACGATTCCGTCGGATTAATCTCACTGCTGGGCAGCGAAGGCGCCCGGCGGAGAAATTCCACGCAGCGGCTGTCTGAGCGCTGAAAAATGAAGTAACGCCCGGGATCGCCGAGGCTGCCAATCAGTGCGAGGAAGCGTTCGCGGCCGGTGTCCCATCCCAGCAGCTGAACGCGGCGCTCGGGGAAAATCGCCTCCAGCTTTCGTTGGGCCGACTCGATCTCCGCGTCGAGCCAGCGGACGGAGGGTTGCACGGTGCGCAGGTTCAAACCGATGAGCGTCCGTTGATGGCGGTCATAGATCAGCGGCGAATTCGTCCAGGGTGCGTCGGGGTCGACGAGGTCCGTGCCGGCTTCCTCCAAAGCGAGTGGCGTGCGCTTCCCCGTGCGCAGATCGGCCGCATAAATTCCCAACGTGTCGTGATGGAGATTTGACGCGAAAAAGAAAATGTTCGGGTCGGAATCGAAACCGAGCGGGATGGTCCGCTGCGTGAGCATGTTTCTGGGATCGAGCAAAAAGGAAAACGTGGAGCGGTCGGGGAGCACGCGGTCGAACGAGCGCCAGCCCGCATCGGAGAAGATCCGCTGCAGGAGGCTTCCGCCGTTGCGGCTGCCCGACTCGTCCCGGTACGCGAAATACGGCGGCTCTGCGCCGTAGCGATAAACCAAACGCGGGCTGCCGCTTCGATCGATGAGGGTCGCGCCGACCGGGGTTTCCTTTTCGACATCGTAGTCCATCAGACGGCGAACTTCGCCGGTTAAAACATTCAGCCGGTGCAATTCGAGGATGCGCGGGCGTCCCGGTATTCCGGCGGAATCCTCATTCACCGGGACGGCCACATTGCTTTCGAACAGCAGGCACGCGGGATCGTCGGGCGCCTGGATGATGCGAGCCTCCGGACGTTTCAGATCGCCGCCAACCTCGCCACCGGATTGGAGGAAAAGATTGGTGATGTCCACGGGCCGGACCAAGCGGCCCGTGGGATCCGTGACCATGATCGCCTGCGTGCTCGAGACCGCGAGCAGCTGATCGGGCGAGATCCAGTTGAGAATACGGGTGGTGGCATTGCGGTCCCGGTCGAAAGCCACCGTTACTTTGGTGCGGGGAGGATCGGTCTCGAAAATTTGCACCTCGAGTCCTCTCGAGCCGCGCACGGTGAAAGCGACGTGCCGCCCGTCCGGGGCGAGCGATCCTTCCTCCACGCGGAGGGGCGCGTAGAAAGCATCGATGTCCTTCATCGCGGCCGCGCTGGCGAACGCGCCCGCGAACACCCCGACTCCGATCAAGAGCAGGTGCGACGTGCGTCGGAAGACAGATGCCGCCGAGGGGGTTGGCATGGAGGTAACAGAGGAGAGACGCCGGCGCGGGGCAATGGTTTTGGTTCGCCGCTGCTTTCCTCCGCGGGGAATGCCTGCGGCCGCTCCGCCCTGGTGCGCCAGGTGCGTTCTGGCTGGGCTCGCGGAATGTTCGTCCCGGGAGTGGCGCCGTCCGCCCGCGCAGCTCGATAAACTAAACTAGCTCCGGTAATCCGCGTTCTCGCTCACGTATTCGTGCGTGAGATCGCCGCCCAAAACCGTGGCGGAGGCGGCGCCGTTGCCGACGTCGATCTCGAGTTCCACGCAGCGCTCATGCGGCGGGTAATTGATCGGAGCGGTGAACCCACCGTCCTTCGAGGGTGCGCTCGCGTAGAGTTCCGCGGAGCGGAGATGGGCCACCAGCGCGGTTTCCTTGGTGGGATCGAGCTGGAAGACGCCGTTCGCGAAAATTTCAATCCCACCCATCCGGGCGCGCAACCGGGAGATGTCCGTGCCATCAGCGTGCGCGCCGACATGTTTCCCGATCGCCTGCACGAGCCGGCCGACATTGGGATCGTTGCCGGCGACCGCGCATTTGAACAGCGGAGCGTTGATGATGGCTTTGCCGAGGGCGCGGCCGAGGGTGGGGCTGGCGGCGTTTTGCACCTTCACCCGGATAACATGGCGAACGCCTTCACCGTTTCGCACGACGTCCTCCGCCAGATCCCGGCACACCAGGTGGAGTGCGCGTTCGAAGGCGCCGAAATCCTCGCAGGGCGCCTTCGCCGATGAAATCAACACCACGGTATCGGACGTGCTCGTGTCGCTATCGATGCTGATCGAGTTGAAGCTCGCATCGATCGCGCGCGCGAGCATCGCCCGCAATTCGGCGCGAGGGACGGAGAGATCGGTGAGAATATAAACCAGCATCGTCGCGAGGTTCGGCTCGATCATCCCGGCTCCTTTCGCGATCCCGACAATGCTGCCGGCGCCCACGACGGCGCGGCGAATTTTCGGGTAAAGATCCGTTGTCACGATGCCTTCGGCCGCCGGCAATATTGAACCCGCCGCCAATGAATTCGTCACGGCGGGAAGCGCGCCGATGATCGCCTCCACCGGCAGACTCCACCCGATCACTCCCGTCGAGCTGGGCAAAACCTGGGTTTCGGAAATGCCGAGGAGTTTCGCAGTCGCGGCGCAAATTTTTTCCGAAGCTTCCACCCCGCCCGGGGCGCAGACATTGGAAATTTTGTTGTTCACGATGATCGCGCCGAGGGAGGTTTCTCCCAGGCGTTTGCGACCGATGATGACCGGTGCTCCCGGAAACGCGTTGCGGGTGAAGGCGGCGGCGAAATCCGGTGTCGGCCGATCGAGCGCGATCAAGGTGAGCGTCATCTTCGCCGGTTTTGGAGCTTCGCGCGGCACGAAATCGAAGCGCGTGGTGGCCACGCGAAATCCGGCCGGGAGCGCTGCCTGGGAAGCGAGCCAGGCGCGGTGCGCCTCCGAATTTGCAAACGTGAGGGTGGTGCTGGGCACGCGTGAGAAGTGGGCACACGAACCGGCGGTGTGAAGAAGAATTTTGTGAACGCGCGGGTTCCACGCGGGTCGGTCTCCGTCGAAATCTTACGCGGCCTGAGAAATTATTATGGAATTGCCCGTCGCGCCTGCGTTATCCCTTCTCCACTCCACTAAAAATCGATGAGCGTTTCCTTCTTTTTGTTTTTCCACGCCGCGGCCTTGAGCTGCCTGCGTGACCGCTGATGAACGTCGCAGAAGTCACGGCCAAGGCGGAGGTGCTCCTCGAAGCTCTGCCTTACATCCAGGATTTTCGAGGCTCCACCTTTGTCGTCAAATATGGCGGCAGTTTCATGGATGATCCGGATTCCGTGACGCGCACGCGGGTGGCTTACGACATCGCTTTCCTCGCTGCGTGCGGGATCAACGTCGTCGTCGTGCACGGCGGCGGGAAGGCGATCACCAAGGCGATGGAGGAGTCGGGGTTGAAGGCGAAGTTCGTGAACGGGCTGCGGGTCACGGATGCGGCCGCGATCGCCGTGGTGAAGAAGACGCTGGACGAGATCGTGAACAAGGATGTCTGTGACGCGATCGCCTCCGCGAAAGGAAAGCCGAAGGGTCTGCCGGGTGACACCGTGCTGGTTTGCCAAAAACTGACGACCGACGACGACGGCAATCTGGTTGATCTCGGCTATGTTGGTGAGGTGACGGAGGTGAAGGTGAAGCTGGTGAAAAAAGAAATCGCCGAGGGATTCATCCCGGTGATTTCGCCGGTCGCGGAGGGCTACGATGGCCATCCGTACAATGTGAATGCGGATCTGGTCGCGGGACGGGTCGCGAGTGCGCTGCGGGCGCGCCGGTTGGTTTACATGAGCGACGTTCCCGGGCTGCTCTCGAATCCGCCCGATGCCGACTCGCTCATTTCGACGCTCAGGATCAGCCAGGTCGATGAGCTGAAAAAGAAAGGGGTGATCGACAAAGGCATGCGCCCGAAAGTGCAGAGCGCCATCCGGGCGCTGCAGGAAGGCGTGCAGCGCGTGCACTTCATCGACGGCCGTCTTGCGCATTCATTATTGCTGGAGATCTTCACCGACAAGGGCATCGGCACTGAAATTGTGCACGGGTGATTTTGGGATTCTTGATTTTCGATTCGCGATTTTGGATTGGCTGAAGCGGGGTGTCCGAAGTCAAAAATCGAGAATCCAAAATCGAAAATGAGCAGCCCTTCCATCATCCGCACCACCACGGCCGATCTTTACGATGCGCACGTGATGAAGAATTACGCGCGCGCGGCCCTCACGCTCGTGCGCGGCAAGGGCACGCAGGTTTGGGACGACGCCGGCAACAGCTACCTCGATTTCACTTCCGGGATCGCGGTGAGTGCGCTCGGCCATTGTCACCCGCACTGGGTGGCGGCGATTCAGCGGCAGGCGGGCGAGCTGATCCACACGAGCAATCTCTTCCGTCATCCCAACCAGGCGGAGCTGGCGCGGCGGCTGATCGGTTATGCCGGGCCCGGACGCGTGTTTTTCTGCAACAGCGGGGCGGAAGCCGATGAGGCGTTGATCAAACTCGCGCGGCTCCACGGCATGCAGAAAGCCGGCGGCGAAGAGGCGAAGTGCTACAAGATCATCTGCGCGAAGAACGGATTCCACGGCCGCATGTTCGGCGGGATGAGCGCGACCCCGCAGGAGAAAATCCAGAAAGGGTTCCGCCCGCTCGTGCCGGGTTTTTCATTCGGTGAACTCAACAATCTGCAGAGCTTCGCCGATCTGATCGACGAAGGGACGGCGGCCATTTTTGTGGAGACGATCCAGGGCGAAAGCGGCGTGAATCCCTGCACCCCGGAATTTCTGCTCGGGCTGCGCAGGCTCTGCGACCAGCACAATTTGCTGCTGCTGCTTGACGAAGTGCAGTGCGGGATCGGGCGCACGGGGAAATTTTATGCGTTCGAACACACCGGGGTTCGGCCGGATGCGATTGCGATGGCGAAGGGCCTCGGTGGCGGTTTTCCGATCGGTGCGATCTGGGTGCGGGACCGTGCGGCGGATTTGTTTCAACCGGGATCGCACGGCACGACCTTCGGCGGAACTCCGCTCGCGTGCGCGGCCGCTCTCGCGGTTTTGGATGTCATCGAGCGCGAGCAACTGCTCCTGCATGTCACGCGGGCGAGCGGTCCCTGGCTCGAGGCGCTGGGCCGTTTGAAGAAGGAATTCCCAACGCAGCTCGTCGATGTGCGCGGCCGGGGGTTTCTCTTGGGCGTGCAGCTCGCGGGCGATGTCGCTCCGTATGTTGCCGCCATGCGGGAGCGCGGCCTGCTCGCCACGCCGTCCGGCGGAAACGTCATTCGCTTTCTCCCGCCGCTTAACACCTCGGCGGAAGATCTGTCGCGTTCGGTGGAGATTTTCCGCGCGGTGCTGGTGGCGCGAGCGTAAAGGTGGCACGGGCATCCTGCCCGTGGTTTCCCGGATTCACGGGCAAGATGCCCGTGCTACTCGCGGATCCGATCTACAGCTCCACGCAGACGCCGTGGGTGGTGCTGCGGAGAAAGATCTGGCCGTTGCTGAAAGCGGGGCTGGACCAAACCTTGCCCTCGATGATGTCGGCTTGGGCGAGCTGACGGTAAGCACTCGGCGTGGGATCGATGAGCGTCAGAGCGCCCGTATCGGTCGTCGCGAGCAGATGTTTTCCCGCCATGATCACCTGGCCGTGGCCGAATCCCGGCTGTTGCCACATGACTTTCCCGGTGCGGATATCGATGCACTTGAAGGCACCGACGCCGTAGGCGTTGTGGCCATAGCAGCCGTACAAATAACCCTCGTGCGCGACCGAGGTGCTCCAGTGGGCAGCGGTGTCGCGATTACCCGGGCTGCGCCACAATTCGACGACTTCCCACACGCCGTTCTTCAAAGTGACCTGGCAAGCTCCGCCACCGACGCCGTAGCCGGAAACGCAAGCAACGATGTCGTTCCAAACCACGGCCGACGGTGCGGTGGCGGTCGCGGCGGGAAACGGGTAGTGCCAGAGTTCATGACCGTTTTCGGGATCGAGCGAAACGAGCCCGCGTTCGACGCGGAAAAGGGCCTGTTTCTTGCCATGGATGGTGGCGATCACCGGCGTGGCGTGAGTGGGTCGATCGTTGCCGCTCTTCCACAACACTTCGCCGGTGTCCGCCTTGAACGCGATGAACGATTGCTTGGAGCCACCGCCCGAAACGAGCACGCGGTCGCCGAGTACGAGTGGCGAAGCGGCATTCGACCAGACGATTTCCGAACCGCCGAATTCCTTGATCAGGTCGTGCTGCCACAGAATCTTTCCCGTGGCGCTATCGAGGACGTGCAGATCGAACTTGCCTCCGAAAATATACACCCGCTTGTCAGCATACACCGGGGTGGCGCGGGGACCGTCGCCGCCATTGTTACCCGGCACGCCACGTTCACCGCCATTGCGGTATCGGGCTTCGCCGAACGCCACCTCCCACAAAGTTTTCCCGGTGGTGCGGTCAACCGCCATGGCGGTTTCCCGTCCGTTTTTACCCACCACGGTGAAGGCTTTCCCATCGCCGGTGACGAACGAGCTGAATCCGCCCTCGGCGGGAATCTCCCAAAGGCGTTTCGGTTTCCCTGCGCTCCATGGAGCGGCCGTCTCGCTCGTCTTCCGGTTAACGTCGGGCCCCATGATATGCGACCAATCGGCGGCGCCGGCAGAGGAAACGAGGACGAGTGCCGTCAACGCGGCCCGGCGGGAGAACGAGGGAGAAGCTTTCATAGGACGATACGTGACGGTAGGAGGGCGCCGCAGCCGGGGCTATTTACTGATGCAGTAGAGATGAGTCGCGGTACGGAGATAAATTTCCCCATCGGCGATGGCGGGCGTTGCAAGCGTCCAGGAGTTATCGAGGGAGTTTTTCGCGAGCAGCTTGTATTCCGGTCCGGCCTGCACGACGGCGGTCTCAGCGGTGTGGCCGGTGATATAGATCTTCCCGTCCGCGAGGATGGGTGACGCGCTCGTGACGCCGACGCCGGTGTCAAATGGCCCGTAGACGACGGCTCCGGTCTTCGCGTCGAGGCACAAGAGCTGGCCGTTATCGCTCACCACGTACAGGCGGGCGCCGTCGCTCACCGGCGTGGGAACGTCGGGTGCGGCCTGGCCTTCAAATTTCCAGAGGGCGTGACTCGCGGTGATGTTGCCCGTCCCGCCTGGCTTCCAAGCCATGAGGGGTCGCTCACGCGTGGGAGTAAAGATCGTGCCGTCGCGGACAACCGGCGAAGCCACGATCCGGTAGGCGCCGTTGTTGCGTGGGTTCAAACCGTTGGCGCGCCACACTTCGGCTCCGGTATCGGCATCGTGGCCGGTGGCACAATCGCCGCCGACGATCACGATCTGTTTCTTTCCCCCTGTTTCCAGCAAAGCCGGCGTGGTGTAGGCGTCAGGCGATTCGCGCTGGGCGTCGGTCGGCCGCTCGACCTTCCAGAGTACTTCACCCGTGGTGCCCTTGAGGGCGAAGACGTAGGAAGGGTCGTCGGTGTGCATTCCATGCAGGACGGGAATGATCAATTTGCCATCGAGCAGAAGCGGCGAGGCCCCGTAGCCGTGATTGAGGCCCAACTTCCCGAATTTCGCCGGAACATCGAATTTCCACTGCTCCTTTCCCGCGAAATCGAAGCACGTGAGGACGCCGTTGCCCGACATGACCCAGACCAATTTTCCGTCGGTCACCGGCGACGGCGACGAAGAGTTGTGGCGCATGCGGATCTCGTTCCCGCGGTCAAATTGCTTTCGCCAAAGCTCCTCCCCCGTCGAGCGGGAAAGGCAGAGCAACATGATCTCCTGGCCGCCGGGACCGTTCGTGGTGGGGGAGCGCCCATTACCCGCGCCCCGGCCCTGGCGCGCCCTGACCGCTGCGGAGCCGACGAGATTGGTGGCTTCCGCTTGCGCTGCGGTTGCTTCAGCGGAAGGCGAGACGATGAAAATCTTGTCGCCCCAGATGACAGGAGAAGCGGCGCTCCACGCCGGCAGCTCGCGTTTCCATTTGATGTGCGTGTTCGTTTCCGCGCTCCAGCTTTCAGGGAG
This sequence comes from Opitutaceae bacterium, assembly GCA_039928635.1. Lineage (GTDB taxonomy): Bacteria > Verrucomicrobiota > Verrucomicrobiia > Opitutales > Opitutaceae > DATAKE01. Next base: position 10,417 of record JBDSSU010000465.1, read on the forward strand.
ATTTTTGGCGGTCGTCGTGGTACCGTCGCCGTTCGGGCCCCGCCAGCTTGGCCAGTCGGCCGAAACCAACGGCTGTACAACGGAGAGGGCCAGCAACGACGTGATTGCGGCGAACCAAGGAGTGGGATGGGACGGCTTCATGCGGGGGCGGGAGAACGTTGCGAAGGTGAAGGCTCAGACGGGATGACGACAACTTGGGCGTGGCGTCACGCAGCGCAAAGACGTTTCGGTCTTCGAAACGGTTCCGACCGTCGGCGATTTCAGATGCGACAAAGAAGGACGTGACTCAAGGGGCGAAACTCGTGGCCCCGCCGTTTGCAAGGCGATGGGTGTTGGTTGGATCGACGAGATCGCGAGTCGTGCGGGCACGGTGCGGGCCAGGGGGACATCTTCAAAATCGCCTGTTATTCTGAGACCGGGACGGACGCGAGGCGTGAGGTGATTCGTCCGATGAACGAATCTTTACCCACCCGATTGTCATCCTGAGCGAAGCGAAGGATCCAGCAGGAGCTGCGTACCCCAGGGAGCGGTGCGAATGTCCCAGTGGATTCTTCACTGCGTTCAGAATGAAAAACTTCAACTTTGAAGTTTTGAAGGCGTTCCCCAGGACCGCTCTTCGGGCCGGGAGCAGGGGAGCCGTTTCGGATGGGATGCCGAAGAAATCGCGCGGACGTCGTACGCGTACAGGCGACCCGCTTACGGGCGCACCAGACACGGTGGCGAACGATGTTCCGTGAAATTTGTCCGTTCGGCTGCTCTCTCTTCGTGACACTCCGCTCGCGTTCAACATTGTGAGCGCCCCCGATCGTCGTGCGCGCAGGCAGTAACCCCAACTTCCCCTTTTATGCCCCACTCTCATTACACTCGTCGTGAATTCGCCAAGATCGCCTTGGGCGCAGTGCCGGTGGCCGGCTTGTTGTCCGGATTTAATCCGTTGCAGGCCGCCGAGGCCGCGCCAGCTCCCACCGCGAAGCCAAACTCCAAGGTGAACGGCGTGCAGATCGGCCTCAACGTGCCGTATAGTTTCGGCAACCCCGCGATGAGTGCGGACGACGTCCTCGCCAATTGTCTCACGCTCGGAGTCGGGGCTTTGGAGCTGAGGACGCAACCGGTTGAGGCGTTCCTCGGCGCTCCGGTGGTTTTGGTGCGTCCGCGGGGAGCCGTGGTGATTCCGGCGGATGCGGCGGCCGAGGCGGAAACCCTGCAGAAATGGCGTCTTTCGCTTTCCATGGATCGCGTGCGCGAATTCCGGAAAAAATATGAAAGCGCCGGCGTGCTGATCGAAATCGTGAAAGTCGACGGGCTGCTCACGATGAAAGGTGAAACGCTCGATTACGTCTTCACCCTGGCCAAGGCGCTGGGGGCGACCGCGCTCTCGACGGAGATCGCCGCCAATGAGGATAACCTCAAACGCGTCGGTCAGTTCGCCGACAAACACGCGATGATGGTGGGTTATCATGGCCATGCCAGCACGACTCCGGCGATCTGGGAGCGGGCCTTCTCGTTCGCCAAGTACAATGGCGCGAATTTGGATCTGGGGCATTTCGTGGCGGGCAACAACCTCTCGCCCGTCGAGTTCATGAAAAAACAGCACGCGCGCATCACGCACGTTCACGTGAAGGATCGAAAGATGCACGAGGGGCCGAACACGCCGTTTGGCGAAGGCGATACGCCGATCGTGGAGGTGTTGCGCCTGATTCGGGACAACCGCTGGCCGATACAGGCCACGATCGAATTCGAATATCCCGTTCCGGCCGGGTCCAATCGGATGGCCGAACTCGCCCGCGCGATAAAATATTGCCGCGACGCGTTGGCTTAAGCCGGATTTATCCAGACGAAACTAACCACGGATGGACACGAATGAACACGGATCAAGGCCTTGCAAAAAAAGCAGGCGCTAATCCAGTGCAGGACTTGGGGAAGATCGGGATCGAGGTGCTTTTTGCGGTTTTCCGACTCTCAATAATCCGTGTTCATCCGTGTCCATCCGTGTTTTCAAAGGCATGAGTCCGTCTTGATCAAAGCTCCGACAGTTTCTCCACTCTCATCGGGGAACCCGCGCCAATCGTCAGCGTTCTGACACCTTCAATTTCCAAGCATCCTGCTACTTCTTCCAACCGAATTCAGTCCCATGGCTTTATCCCGCGTCTCCTCCCTTTCGGTCCTTTGTCTCCTCGCGATCTCGCCGGTGCTCGCCCAGAACGGCGATCGCAAAGGCGAGGTGCAGAAACCGGTTGGCGACCACATCAAGATCCCACCGGCACCGGTCCTCTCACCGCAGGAGGAAGCGGCCACCTTCAAACTCGCGCCCGGTTATCGTGCTGAACTCGTCGCCGCGGAACCCCTGCTGGGCGATCCGGTGGCGATGCAGTTCGCCCCGGACGGCCGTCTTTGGGTGATCGAGATGCGGGGCTACATGCCCAATGTCGATGGCGTCGGGGAATCCGAACCGGTCGGCATAATCTCCGTCCTCACCGACACCGACGGCGACGGTCGTTTCGACCAGCGGTCTGTATTTGCGGACAAGCTCGTGATGCCGCGGGCAATCGCGCTGGTCGCCGATGGTGTGTTAATCGCCGAGCCGCCGCGTCTCTGGTTCCTGCGTGACACGAACGGCGACGGCAAAGCCGACGAGAAAACGGAAATCGCCAACGATTACGGTCCGGTCGACAACCCCGAGCACAGCGCGAATGGACTGCTCCGCGCGATGGACAACTGGATTTATTCCGCGAAGCACAATGTGCGTTTTCGCTGGCAGGGCGGGAAGACCTTCATCCGCGAGGACACCATTCCCCGCGGGCAATGGGGCATCGCCCAAGACGATGTGGGCCGCATCTATCACAACTCGAACAGCGATCCGCTGCGCTACGATGCCGTTCCCTCCGCCTATCTGAAGCGCAACCCGCTTTTCCCCGCAGCGGGCGGCGCCAATCTCCAGCTCGTGCCGGCCAATCTTCGCGTCTGGCCGAGTCGCGTCACGCCCGGCGTCAACCGGGGCTACCAGATTCTGAACGAGGAAGGAAAGCTCACTGGGATGACGGCGGCGTCGGCCCCCGTCGTCTATCGCGGTTCACTTTTCCCGGACGATGCCAAAGGGGATGCTTTTGTGCCCGAGCCTTCCGGTAATCTGATCAAGCGGATCAAGCTCACCCAAAAGGATGGGATCGTGACGGGGGCCAATGCCTACCAAGGGGACGAATTCATGACGTCGACCGACGAACGTTTCCGGCCCGTCAGCCTCTACAACGGCCCTGACGGCGCGCTCTACATCGTCGATTTCTATCGTGGCGTGATTCAGCACCGCGTGTTTGTGACGAGTTTCCTGCGGGCTCAGATCGAGCAGCGCGGGCTGGAGAAAGGCCGCGCCAATGGTCGCATCTGGCGCATCGTCCCCGAGGGCGCGCCGAAAGCGGATTTTCGTTTCAATCTCGCGCAGGCTTCCACGGCGGAGCTCGTCGAGAAACTGGGAAATCCCAATGGTTGGATGCGTGACACCGCACAGCGTCTGCTGGTCGAGCGGACGGACGCGGCGGTAAACCCCGCCCTGGCTCAAGCCGCCGTGGCGTCGCAACAAAACCCGTTGGCCCGCTTACATGCGCTCTGGGCGCTTGAGGGCAGGGGCGCGATCGAGAAAGCCACGCTCGTCACGGCGTTCGGCGATTCGGATCCCCGCGTGGCCGCGGCCGCGATCCGGCTCTCGGAGAAATTTCTGACCCAGCCCGGCGGCGACGCCGATCTGGCTTCGCGCGTGGTGGCGCTCGTGCCAACGCGCACCGAGCCGGCGGTTCGGCTGCAGCTGGCCTTTACGCTCGGGGAAATCCGCTCGTCGGCGGGTGACGAAGCGCTCAGGGCGCTCGCGATCGCGGCGGGCAAACAGCCTTTTCTCGCGGACGCGATTGTGTCCGGTCTGGCTGGTCGCGAGTTGGCCTTCGTGGAAGCGTTGGTGAAAAACGATCAGGCCGCCGCGCAGGCGGAGGATGTCGTCCGTTTTGCGTACAGCGCGGTGCTGAAGTCGAATAACATTGCCCAGATCGATCGCGGGCTGGCGCTGCTGACGGCTGGTGAAACCCGCGGTTGGGCCCGGCCGGCTTTGTTGGCGGGCATCAGATATTCCCTGCCGCGCTCGCCGGATGGCCGGTCGCTTGCGGGAAAGTTGCCCGCGGAGCCGAAGCCACTCCTTGCGCTCGCGGCCAAGTCGGATGCCGATGCCAAAGTCGCCCAGCAGTTGCTCGCCCTGATCACCTGGCCCGGAAAACCGGGAGCAGTGACCACGGTGATGCGGCCGTTGTCCGCCGCGGAACAGGCCTCGTTTGAAATCGGCAAAGCGAAGTTTGCGCTGGTTTGTGCCGCCTGCCACCAGCCCAACGGCCAGGGCCTGCCCGGGCTCGCCCCGTCGTTGGTCAATTCGCGCTGGCTGCTTGGCGACCCGCGAATCACGGCCCGCATCGTCTTGAATGGAAAAGCGCGGGAGAATCTCATCATGCCGCCCTGGAAGACGCTGCTCGATGATGAGTCGCTCGCCGGGGTGCTGACGTTCTCGCGTCGTTCGTGGGGTCATGAGGCCGATCCTGTTTCTGTCGCCACCGTAAAAGAGGCGCGCGCCGCCACCGCGACTCGCGAGTTGCCCTTCACCGAGGCCGAACTCGAGAGCCTGCTCAAGACGATGGGCACGGTTGGCAAGTGATCGTGGCGCGTTGCGGCTTGCGGCTTTTTATTGAGCCCCGCGCGCTAACCCTGAAGCGGCGAGGTCCGGGGAGCGCGCGCCTCTGGCGTGCTGCTCTCGGCGTCTCGCCGAGAGCGATTCGGATGGCTCGGGCGGGACGCCCGAAC
>JBDSSU010000466.1:0-14299 GCA_039928635.1 Opitutaceae bacterium
GAATGATCAGGCGATCCTCATCGAGCGTTCGCTCCGTGCGAACGCTGACTAATTTCACTGTCGCGACGAGGGTCCAGCGCTCGGACCCAGAGCCGGACTAAACGCGAAGACGCGAAGGCGCTAACCCGAAAAACTCATACCAAAATTCAACCAAGGCATGAGCCACAGAGGACACGGAGCAAGACCGCTGCACGGCGAAAAAAAGGGGCAGCTCCGATAGGAAAACCGTTTTAGCCCTCTTCGCTGAGCAGTTCCTCTCCACTTGGGGAAAAACCAGTCGAGTAGCCGGCGAATCGAGGGCGCTCTAGGCGGTTGCCAACTCGCGTTCTTTCTCGGTTTTTAACCGGAGCTGTCCGCAGGCAGCGGCGATGTCATGGCCTTTTTCGCGGCGGAGCGTCACGGAGATCCGCGCCGCCCGCAGGATGTCGGCAAAGCGTTCCTGACGCGTGATGCTCGGGCGCTTCCACGGCAATCCTTCGACGGTGTTGTACGGAATCAGGTTCACGTGCGCATGCAGATCGAGCGCGATGTCGCGGAGGAGTTTCGCTTGCTCGAGCGAATCGTTGACGTCCTCGATCAGGATGAACTCGAGCGTGATCATCCGCCCATGCTTCTCGGAAAAGGTCCTGGCCGCGGGCAACAGTTTCGCCAACGGGAAAGCTTTGTTCACGGGCATGATCTGCTCGCGCACTTCGTCGGTCGCGCCGTGCAGTGAAATCGCGAGGCGAAAACCCAGCGGCTCCTCCGCGAGTTTGAGGATCTTCGGGACCAGACCGCTCGTCGAAATCGTGATGCGCCGCGCGCCAAACCCGAGTCCCCAATCGGCGTTGAGAATCGTGAGCGCGCTGATCAGGGCGTCGTAGTTCGCAAGAGGTTCGCCCATGCCCATGACCACGATGTTGTCGAATGAGGCCAACTCCATGCGTGCGCGCGGCGTGCGGGCGTCTTCGCTGCGACACACGTGGAGGAGTTGGGCGACAATTTCGCCGGCGGAAAGATCGCGCTTCCAACCGAGCAATCCGCTCGCGCAAAAAACGCAGCCCATCGCGCAGCCCACCTGTGTCGAAATACAGATGGTCTTGCGCGAATGATCGACGCCCACGCCCTCCTGCGGCGCGCGGATGATCACGGTCTCGATCAGGGATTTGTCGCGGAGCTCGAGCAGGAGTTTGTCGGTGACGTCTTCCGAATGTTTGTTGAGCACCAGCTCAGCCGGCATGAAGTCGAACGTGTCCGCGAGCCACGTGCGGAGCGGTTTCGAAAGATTGGTCATGTCGTCCCATGACGTGACCCGCTTCTTGTAGACCCAATCGAGAATCTGCTTCGCGCGAAACGCCGGTTCGCCGCGCTCCGCCAACCGCGACGTGAGCGAGTCGAGCGTTTCCCCCGTGAGCGGTGGTTTGGCGGGCGTGAACTTCATGCGAAGGACGCGCACCGTTAATCAAACCCTCGGAGGAGTCCAGCAGCGCGATGGCGGTCTCGTTCTTCCGGTCCGGCCCCGCCACCGCGCCAAAGTCGGAGCCGTGAATCGCGGTGAGGTTAACATTGATCCGAAGATGGCAGCTGCTAAACACCACGGACCCCTATGAAAAAACTCGCCCTGCTCATGCTTTTGCCAATCGCCACCTTTGCGGCCGACCAAGGCCCGCATCCCTTCGTGGGAAAGATCGAGCGCCTCGATCCCGCGTTCGACAAGCTGATCGCGCCGAACGCGCAGATCGAAAAACTCGCGGAAGGTTTCCGCTGGTCGGAAGGCCCGACTTGGTACGACGGCGGCGTGGTGTTTTCCGACGTCCTGGCCAATACCGCCTACCGTTGGAAAGCCGGCATGACGAAGGCCGAAGTGTTTTTGAAACCGAGCGGACTGCTCTCCGCGAAACCCGGCTTTCGTGAACCCGGCAGCAACGGACTGAACGTCGACAAGCAAGGCCGGCTCCTGCTCGCCCAACACGGCGAACGTCAGATTGCCCGGTGGGAAAAAGGCAAGTTCACCACGATCGCCGACAAGTTTGAGGGGAAGCGTTTCAACAGCCCGAATGACATGGCCGTGCGCAAGAGCGGTGAAATCTATTTTACCGATCCGCCTTACGGCCTCGAGGGCATCGTGGACTCAAAGCTCCGGGAGACTCCGTTCGCCGGCGTTTATCGCATCGGCACCGACGGCAAAGTCACGCTGCTGACCAAGACCATCAATTTTCCCAACGGCATCGGTTTCTCGCCCGACGAGAAAACGCTCTACGTTGCGGTCAGCGATGACAAAGCCACGCGCGTCGTCGCATTCGACGTGAAGGCCGACGGCACCCTGGAAAAAGAGCGCACGTTCTTCGATGCGCAATCGCGCGTGAAGGCCGGGCTGCCCGGTCTCTGTGACGGTTTGAAGGTCGACCGTGACGGCAACGTCTGGGCGACGGGTCCTGGCGGAGTGATGGTGCTTTCCCCCGCGGGAAAACTGCTGGGTGTGATCAACACCAACGAGCCGACCGGCAATTGCTGCTGGGGAGACGACGGCAGCACCCTCTACATCACCGCGAATTATTTCCTCGTCCGCGTGAAGACGCTGACGAAGGGAGCCGGTTGGTGAGTTGAAGCACCCCGCGCGTGGCTCGAATCGCAATCATCGGGCCAGGCGCGATCGGCGGGGTGATGGCCGCATGGCTGGGTCGGACCGGTGCGCATGACGTGACCGTCTGTGCCCGACGTCCGCTCGGAACGCTGATGGTCGAAACTCCGACCGAGACGATAATCTCGCAGCCGAGAGTCATCACCGCGGCGGTCGAAGCTTCGGGTGTGGATTGGGTGTTGGTGGCGACAAAAGCCTATGACGCCGAAGCCACCGCAGCGTGGTTTCCGAAATTACTGATGAAGGAAACGCGCGTCGCGATTCTGCAGAACGGGGTCCAGCACATGGAACGCTTCGCCCCTTATCTCGCGCCGGAGAAAATTTTACCGGTGCTGATCTATTGTCCCGCGGAACGGACGGAGCCGAACCTCATCCGCCAGCGCCGCGCCGCACGACTGGTCGTCGAAGAAAGCGAAACCGGGCGCGACTTTGCCGCGCTGTTCGCCGGCACGAAAGTGGAAGTGGCGACGACGACCGATTTCAAGACGGAGCTGTGGCGCAAACTGTGTGTGAACGCGCCGGGAGTCTTGTGTGCGTTGTTGATGCAGCCGAACGGGATTTTTCGCGATGAAAGTGTCGCCGGGGTGGCGCGCGACATCATGCGCGAGTGTCTGGCGGTCGCGCGCGCCGAGGGAGCGATGCTCGATGACTCGGTATTGGAGGCCTCGCTCGAGGTGTTTCGCAAGGGCCCGACCGACATCATGAATTCGCTGCACGCGGATCGGGCGGCCGGGCGAAGGATGGAGATCGATGCCCGAAACGGCGCGATCGTCCGGCTCGGCCGCAAACACGGGATTCCGACCCCCTGCAACCAGATGGCCGTGGTCCTGCTTGGAGAAACTGGGTGGTTGAAGTAGCACGGGCATCTTGCCCGTGGGTTCGGAACCCGGGCGAGACGCCCGTGCCACTCTGACAGGCTACGGCACCGCCAGGGCCACGAGTTCGGCGGGGTAGCCGCGGGCTCCGATGGCGACCACGATAAATTGGCGGTCATCGATCATGTAAGTCATCGGAATGCCGGTGGTGCTCGCGGGCAGCGCCATCTCGCGAATGGTTTCGCCCGTCGCTTTGTTGATCAGGCGAAACATTTTGCCGCCACTGCCCGGGCCCGCGTTGAAGAGACCGGAGCCATCGGCACCGAAGAGAAGAGTCTTCGTGACGATCAAAGGGGATCGTTCTGGTTTGCCCGCTTTTGAGAGATCGATGTTCAAACCCTTCAGCGCGGGATTGCTCTTTACGGCGTCCGGCGCTTCGCCGTTTGCGGCCATCCAGACGTGATCGCCCGTGTTCAGATTGATGGCCGTGATGCGGCCCCATGGCGGACGAATCAGCGGCAGGCCCCGCGGTCCGATATTCGGGCGGGAGGGACCTTCGCCGCCGGAGTAAACCGGCTGGCCACCGGGGCCGCTGCCGGAATTGGTCGCGGTGCGGCCGGCGACCGATCCGACATAGGTCATGTCCGAGCGCTTCGGATCAGGCACGGAAAGGCCGAGGCTGTCGGGATTGGTGAGGGACGAGACGTACATGATCCCGGTCTCCGGATCGAAGGCGCCGCCCGGCCAGTTCGCGCCACCGGTGTGATGCGGCAGAATCAGCGAACCCATCTTGCCATCGGCGGTTCGCAGCATCGGCGGCAGAAAAAGGGAGGAGCTATAATTGTACGTCGCGAGAATTTTTTCGGCTTCGGCTCTCAACTCCGGACTGAAGTCGATGAGATCGTCGACTGTGATGCCCTGCCGGTCGAACGCCGCCGGCTTAGTGGGAATCGGCTGGGTGGGGGATGTCTTCTCGCCGGGAACGTCGGACTGCGGCACCGGTGTTTCGATGATCGGCCACACCGGCTTTCCCGTCACGCGATCGAAAACGAACGTGTGGGCAAACTTCGTGACGAGCGCCACGGCCTTGATTTTTTTCCCGTCGACCGTGACGTCTGCCAGAATCGGCGGGGACGAGGGCTCGTAGTCCCAGATGTCGTGGTGGATGACTTGATAGTGCCAGACGCGTTTGCCGGTCTTCGCGTCGAGGCACACCAAGCTCGAGGAAAATAAATTATCGCCGGGACGGTGGCCGCCGTAGAAATCGCCGGTGGGCGCTTCGACCGGGACATAGACGTAGCCGAGGTCTTCGTCACCCGCCAAGGGCGCCCATGCGCCGGTATTCCCGGTGTATTTCCAGGAATCCTGCTCCCACGTTTCGTTTCCCGCTTCACCGGCCTGCGGCACAGTCTTGAAGGTCCAAACGCGTTTGCCGGTGCGAACATCGAAGCCGCGGATGTAGCCGGGGACATTCGTTTTCGAAACCGGTGAGGTTCCGGCCTGAAGCGCGGCTCCCACTACGACCACATCCTTGATCACGATCGCTGGCGAACTGGAGCCGATCTGACCGGGTTTCACGACGTCGCGATCCAATCCCTCGCTGAGGTCCACGATGCCATCCCTGCCAAAGTTCGGGATGGCGCGTCCGGTCTTGGCGCTCAGTGCGACCAATTGATAGCCGGGCGAGACGAGCAGGATGCGACTGTCGTCCTTGCCATCGGTCCAGTAGGCGAGTCCGCGATTTTGAGTGCGCACGGCGCGTTCGCCGCGTTCGCCTTCATCGAGGCGATACATCCATAACGTTTCGCCCGTGGCGCCATCGACCGCGACGACGTCCCGCCGCGAGCCGGCGGTGAAATAAAGCACTCCGCCCACCATCAACGGAGTCACTTCCCAATTGTAGTCGGGACGTGGGCCGAAGTTTTCCGCTTTCCAACGCCAGACGATCGCGAGGTCTTTCGCGTTGGTGGCGTTGATCTGGTCGAGCGGCGAGTACTTGGTGTTGCCGGCATCGCCGCCGTAGAAGCGCCATTCCCCGTTCGCGGCACCTTGTTGCGCGGCGACGTTGCCGGCGAGCGGAAGCAGCAACGAGTAGAGCAGCGGCGGAAGGAGTCGGAGATTCATTTTAGCTTTGTCCCGTTCTTTAAGCCGGACCCATGTAATTGAACCACGGATGGACACGGATGAACACGGATACTCCGAGCCCGACCGAAGCACTAAAGATCCTCGGGGCAAGCCCCGAGGCATTCGCAGAAACGAATGCACCTTGACGCTCAGATGGGTCCGGGGAGCGCACGCGTCCCGCGTGCTGCGCCCGGTATCTCGCCGAGCGCGGTTCGGATGGTTCGGGCGGGACGCCCGCGCTCCCCGGACCCTTTTGCAAGCAAGCCGAAGCATGCCTCGGGGTCTCGGACTCAACGCGAATGAAGTGTTTTCCTCGCATTCTCCGAACCGTTCGCGGTCCACGGACTTCGGCTCCGATTTCTTTCCCTCTGCATCCGTGTCCATTCGTGTTCATCCGTGGTTCTCTCCTGAATGCTTCGGGATAGGAATGGCTGAGGCCCGGCGCACCACGGTCTACGGAACCACGAGGGCCACGAGTTCGGCGGGTACCCCGCGGGCTCCGGTGGCGATCACGATATATTGCCGGTCGTCGACCATATAGGTCATGGGTGAGCCGGTGACGTTGGCGGGCAACTCCATCTCGTGGATCGTTGCCCCGGTTTTCTTGTCGAGCGCGCGGAATTTTTTCCCGCCGCCGCCGGGTCCGGAATTGAAAAGGCCCGCGCCGTCGGAGGAGAAGAGCAGCGTCTTGGTCACGAGGAGGTTCGTGCGCTCGGGTCGGCCGACTTTGGAGAGGTCGATGCCTTTCATCGCGGGATGATTTTTCACGGCGTCGGGTGCATCGCCGTTGTGCACCATCCACGTGTGATCCCCGGTGTTCATGTCGATCGCGGTGATGCGGCCCCATGGACCCTTGATGAGCGGCAGGCCCTGTGGCCCGATGTTGGTGCGGGCGGGAGGGGCTTCGCCGCTACCTCCGACGGGTGCAGGCGCGCCTCCATCAGCCGCGGCGGCGACCCGGCCGCGGGCGCGGCCAGCTCCAGCCGCGCCACCGGCGGGCGCTCCGCGCGCGCCACCGCGTCCGCCGACATAGGCCATATCGGTGCGGGCGGGAGTGCCTGCAGCCACCATCAAGACCTCGGGATTGGTGAGCGATGAGACGTAAAACAATCCCGTTTCCGGGTCGAACGACCCACCGGGCCAGTTCGCACCGCCCGTGTGGGTAGGCAACGTCATGGGGCCGATCTTGTCACCGAGGTCCTCGCGGCGCATCGGCGGGGTGAAGAGCGGGCCAGGGAGGTATTGTTCAAGAACTTTCTCCGCCTCGGCGCGCAACTCCGGAGTGAAATCGATCAGGTCATCCTTGGTCACGCCCTGGCGGTCGAAGGCCTTCGGTTTCGTCGGGAATGGCTGGGTGGGCGAGGTGCGTTCACCAGGCACGGTCGACTGCGGGACCGGGCGTTCCTCGATGGGCCAGACGGGTTTACCGGTGACGCGATCGAAGACGAAGGTGAAAGCGTGTTTCGTGACGAGCGCGACGGCCTTGATTTTTTTTCCGTCGACCGTGACGTCCATCAACAACGGCGGCGACGAAGGTTCATAGTCCCAGATGTCGTGGTGGATCGTCTGGTAGTGCCAGATTTTCCTGCCGGTTTTCGCGTCGAGGGCGACGAGGCAGTCGGAAAAGAGATTATCGCCGAGGCGGTGACCGCCGTAGAAATCGCCGGTGGGGGCCTCGACCGGGATGTAGACGTAGCCAAGTTCTTCATCACCCGCGAGAGGAGCCCAGGCACCGGTGTTGCCGGTGTATTTCCACGAATCGTTTTCCCAGGTTTCATTCCCCTCTTCGCCGGCTTGGGGAATCGTTTTGAAGGTCCAGATCTTTTTCCCGGTGCGGACATCGAAGCCGCGGATGTAGCCGGGGACATTGGTTTTCGACGCGGGCGCCGTGCCCGCGAGCAGCGCGGCTCCGGTCACGATCACATCACGGACCACGATCGCGGGCGAACTGGAGCCGATCTGGCCGGGCTTCACGACGTCGCGGTCGAGACCCTCGGTCAAATCGATGATGCCGTCTTTGCCGAATGTCGGGATGGGGCGGCCGGTTTTTGCATCGAGCACGACAAGTTGGAAGCCGGGCGTGATGAGAATGACGCGGTGGTCGCTCTGGCCGTCGCTCCAGAAAGCGAGGCCGCGATTTTGGGTGCGCACCGCACGGTCGCCGCGCTCGCCTTCGTCGATGCGATACATCCAGAGCGTCTCGCCGGTCGCGGCGTCAACGGCGACGACATCGCGGCGTGTGCCTGCGGTGAAGTAAAGCGTGCCGGCGACCATCAGGGGGGTGACTTCCCAGTTATAGTCGGGGCGGGGGCCAAAGTTCTCTGCTTTCCACCGCCAGGCGACGGCCAGCTCTTTCACATTCTTCGCATTGATCTGATCAAGGGGCGAATACTTGGTGGTGCCGGCATCGCCACCGTACGAGCGCCATTCGCCATTCTTTGCGCCCTGCTGCGCGTACGCCGGAGAGTTAAGCGATAAGAGGGAAGCGGTGGTTAAGAGGGATAACGCAGCCAGGGGCAGTCTCATTTTTTTGGGGTAATCGCTATCTGATTCAGAACTTCCAAATCCGGGGGTAATTCGGTTTCGCCAGCAGGAAAGCCGTTCATGCTCAGCACGTATGCAGTCATGTCGGTGGACTGCTTGCGCGTCACTTTTCCCGGGCCATCGGACGGCATTTCTTCGCGCGTGTATTCGATGAGTTCGCCGAGGGATTTCCCATACCAGCTCTTGAGGAAGTCTTTCTCCACGAGCGCCGGGGAATCTTCGCCGCCACCCAAGGCTTCGCCGTGGCAACGAGCACAGAGCGCGTTGTAATTTCGACGGCCGCGGACGACCTGTTCCTTCGAATAGACCCCCTCCCAAACCGTGCGGGCGAAGGCCGGGGCTGGTTCCGGCGCTGGCGTCGGCTTCGCGTCGGGCTCAGCGGCGACGGCCGCGGCGATCGTCATTAGAACGAGGGTGGAAACAGGAAGGGCGAAAGAGCGCATATTCTATTCGAAAGTCAGAATCAGCCGTGAAGGTGACAAGGCGTGCAGCCGAGTGCGGGGAAACCGTTTAATGGCGACTGCGTCACAAAGCCGGCGATCGGGAAGGCTGAAAACGGAAGCCAGGGTTTCACGGTGAACACGGGATGCTGCGGATTCGCGAGCTAACGAAAGGGGTTGGAAGGGGGAGTCGCGCGGAGTAAATCCGCTGGACGACGGGAGGGTTCGACGAATTTGTGAGGGGTCGGAACTGAGGCGAGAACAAATCTGCCGCCTGAACGCAAAGCGCGGCGGGCGACCAAGGAATGACGCGCATTGACGGCGAAAGGTGCTAACCGGGCGGAGGACTCCGGATCGCGGAGGATGCGGCGACGTGGATTGAAACCCGTCTTTTGTCGGGGTTCTCGATGGTCCGCCGTACCGACGGAACGGGTCTTCGCCGGAGGGAAATCTTTAAAGGCGAGCCTTTCGGTCGTGCGAAATTCCGCCCTTCCGCTTCCCCTCGGATCAGATCGTGGCTTGCGAGTTCGGCGGTCACTTGAAAGAAACGCGCCGTGAAACCCCTGCTTGGCCTGGCCTTTGCATTTGCTGCGGTGCTGGTGGGATTACGGGCGGCGGAACCGGCGACCGCCGGATCCGGACTCGGGGTGACCTTGCTGCTGTCGACCCAATATGCGCACACCGATATTTTCTATCACACCCCCTCGGAATTTCCGCCGGCGTTCACCCGGGCAGACGAGATCGCTCCCGGCCAGCGGCTCGACGTGGTGGTGATCGCCCGGGGCTATGCGGTCGATGCAGAGAGCCAGGCAAATGTCAGCTACGAGCTGACGATTCATAAACCGGACGGGACAACTCTGCGCCTGCCCAACCGCGTGACCATTTCCGAGAAGAAGCGCGTCGATCCGCGACATCTCCTTTTCCCTTTGAACGTCGCGAGTTTCAGCACCAACCCGGGCGACCCTGCCGGCGAATATCGTTTCGAAATCGCCGTGCGGGATGAAGTGAACCGCGCGACCGTCAGCGATTCGGCTCGCGTGCGGGTGAGCGATTCGGCGGATCCGCTCCCGTTGCCGGCCGACACGGATGTCCTGCGTTTTCTCAGTGACTATTATCTGCGTCCCCGGCCCCGGCTCGCGTTGGCCGCGCTCACGGCGTTCAGCCAGTCGCCCTACGCCCAGCGCAAGGCGGATGGTCATGGCACGCTGTTGGGTTTTTATGATCGGGTGCTGATCGATAATCCCTGGTTGCTCCCGCAATTCCTCACCCGGATTTTGGCCACCAAGGACGAAAGCGAACGCCGCATTCTCGCGCTGGTGCTCGTGTATGCGAAGCGGAACGAGCCTAACTTCGGGAGCGATTTGCCGCGCGCGGTGAAAAACGCGCTCGCCGCGGCGCGCAAAGAAACGCTGCCGCTCCCTTCGCGCGAGCCGACCGTCGTCGGACAACTGGATCTGCAGTGGGGCGCGTTTCTCGCCAGTGGACGTTTCACGCCGATCACGGAACTGGTGGCCGTGGTGGAAAATTATCTGCCCTATCGCGGGAAGCTTGAGGAATTCAAGAAGCTGGCCGCGAAACCAAAAGCCATGCCGCTGGAGCCGATGAAGGATGTGCTGCTGAGCTCGGCGCTTTGGTCGCTCGGCAGTAACGCCTACCAGCAGAAACTTGTCCGGTATTATCTGATCGGCATCGAGCGGGCTCCCGAAACAACTCCGGCGGTGAAATCGGCCTTGCGCGAGGCGCTCGCCTGGCAGCCGAAGGAAAATCCTTCGGCACCTGCCGCCAAGTAAAGCGGCCCTGGTTGGCCCGAAAAACTCATACCAAAATTCAACCAAGGCATGAGCCACAGAGGACACGGAGCGCGGACACAGAGGCCACCGAGTAAGACACGATGTTTGGCTCTGTGAACTCTGGGTCCGCGCTCTGTGCGCTCTGTGGCAAAAAAATCTTCACGAAAAGTGTGATGCATGCGGGTTAGCCGGCGGGTCCGCCCGCGATCAAACCAGGAGACGTCTCAAAGTCGTTTGTCATTCTGAGACTGAAAGGAAAACCCGCCATTTCCGTGGAATGCGCGATGAACTTGGATACAACTGTCGGTTGTTGAGTGGCACGGGCCTCTTGCCCGTGTTCCGAACCCACGGGCAAGAGGCCCGTGCTACGCAGATCCCGTTCATCGGCAGAATGACTGAAAACAGTTTCCTTGGAGTTCGAAGATCTCCCTACGGTTTCAACCAGCGCACGAACCACTCCTGCGCGGCAACGAAGGAATCCGGATTCACCTTGTGGCCCGTCTTCGGCTGGACGCGCAGGACAAATTTTTCGTCGGCCCCGGTGGCGCGATACGCGGCATGCGTGGCCTCCACGCAAAGCTGCAGGCCGGGCATCGGCGTGCGCGGGTCGACTTCACCATTGATTGAGAGCAGGGGACGCGGCGCGATCAGGGGCACCATCGAGGGCCCGTCGAATTCGCGATCAAGTCCGGGGGCGACGCGGCTGTAGAAGGTGTGCACGAATTCCGCTCCCGGTTTTTCGATGCCGGTGTCTTTGGCGGCGGAATCGAATGCGGCCTGCACCGTGCCAATGCGCGATTGCCATGAATTGTTTTCCACGGCCCAGCGGAAGCTCTCGACGGCGATGCACGGCACGGCGACCGCCACGCGAGGATCGGCCGCGGCCGTCAGATAAGTTTCGATGCCGCCTTTGGAGATGCCGAAGAGTCCGATGCGCTTCGGGTCAACGTCGTCGCGCGTCTCCAAATAATCGATCAGCCGCATCGCGTCCCACGCGGTGTCGTAGAAAAACGGGTGTTCTTGGCCGGTTCGAAAAGCGCGGAGGATGGCATCGACATATTCTGCGGAGCCTTTGCGGGACTTGCTCCGATCGCCGTGGTAACGGCCATCAATCGACACCGCGATGAAGCCGGCACGGGCGAGTTCGGTCATGAACGGGAGGTCGCTCACTTTACTCCCGCCCGTGCCATGGAGGCAGATCACCACCGGCCGCCGCCCCTGCGGAGCCGATTCGCTTTTGAGCAGAATCCCCGGAACGCGATTCGTTGCGTCAGCCGAGTAGGTGAAATCCACGCGAACGATGCCGTTGGTCGGAGGTAATGGTTTTGCCTCGGCGGCGAGAGCGACGCGTGGACGCTCGATCAGTTTCAGAAACTCCGCCCGGGTGTCGGCCGCGTTAAGAGCGGGTGCCAGTGCGAACACCAAAGCGAGGGACGCAGAGAAAAACGAACGAGTGGAGAGCATGGGGCGGAAGGGATGGGGTAAACCGGACGGGACCTGAGGGGGTGGCGATCGGCATGGCTAGTTATTTCTTAACGGTAGCGCGAGCTGCGATCTGTTGTCTCAGCTCGTCCAAGGTCGCCCGCGCCCCCGCATCCGGCTGCGCGGATTGGAGGGCGATCGTTGCGAGATCGGCGGCTTCCTCGTCGAGGTTTTGCTGGAAGCAGAGCTGGGCGGTGGGAAGCAGGATTTCGAGATTGCGGGGGTACGCGCGAGCGAGGCGGAAGAACTCCAGCAGTTCTTCGCGCGCGGGCTTTTCCGCGGCTTGAGCCCAGGTCCGGGCGACCAGCGCCAGCGGATCCGGATTTCCCGGTGGCGTTGAGCGAAAGACTGCGAGTGGGGCGAGGATCTGCGCCACCTGCGCAGGATTAAATTTGTCGCCGGCGCTTCCCGCGTTGGCGATGGCGTCTTTGTACCGCAGCTGGGCGATTTCAAAGCGGGAGCGTGCATCCAGCCCGCCGAATTCGCTCACGGATTCCAGCAGGGGACGGGCGGTGTCGATCTGCCCGGCCTGAAGCTCGACAAGGCCAAGGAGCGCGGTGAGTTGGGCTTCGTTGCGCTGGGGTGGGCGCACGTTGTCGATCATGCGTCGCGCCGCTCCGCTCAGCGGACCAATGAACTCGGGATTTTTTCGCAACGCTACGAGCGTCCATTGACCCAGGATGCGCGCGATTTCCACGTCGGTGGCGGCGCGCGTCGCGGGAGTGGGAGGAATGGGGCCGAGACCGACGGGAATCCGGCGATCCGGCGCGGCCTGGCTTTCGGTGCGGAATTTGCGCACGCGTTCGTCGAGTTCGGCGAGGCTGAGACCGAAGTGTTGCCGGACGAGCGCGTCATCCACTTCCGATTGAATCGTACTGGCCTTCACGAAATTCCAAAACGATCCGCGGTGTGAGCCTTCATCGGCGTACACGGCCCAGCGCACAAACCATTCGCCCGCTTCGTCGGCGGAGGTGGTCGTGGGCTTGCGCTCGGTCGGCAGCCACTCCGGGTCGCGGAACGCTACCGCAAGGCTGGGAAGAGGGAGGTTGTTTTCGGGGGACGATTTGTTCGGCGCCGAGTCTCGCATCCGGGTGAAGGTCACGTTGTCGTTGCGAGCGTAGAGATCGATGCCGCCGCCCCAGAATGGAATCAGCCACGGTGGAGTGGGGGTTTGCCGCCACATCGCCGTTGACGCCGTGCCGATCACGCTCGCCCCGAATTTTGCCACCTCGGATTGCGTCCCCGAGAAAATCGACGATCTGCCGGCCGTGCCGTTGAGATAGGTTGAGGAAAAATCCCAGTCATGCAGCGCCATGCCGATGATCACGGATCGGCCGCCGTTGAGGGTGTCACGTGCGGATGACGATTTTTGGAGAGAAAGCCGCAGCGACGTCAGCGGGCGGTCATCGAGGACGAGCTGCGTACGGCGGGCGGGTGATCTGAGATTGGGGGGAAGGCCCCACGCGAACAGGCGGGATTGGTCGCGCAACGCATTCACCACCCAGTTCGTATCGGCGAGCGGGAGGCATGAGAGGATTTCCACTCCGGCGACCTCGGCGTACAGCCACTGCACGGGATTAGCCGCCTTCCCATCGACCACAAACGCCGGCAGCTGCACGACCTCCTCCGCCGTAGCTTGGGCAGTGGGTGCGGCCGCGCGAGACAGGGATGCCGGCAGCGCTAACGTGAGGAGCCAAAGGGTAAAAAGAGGGCGGCGCTTCATTGGAAACGGATGCGGTGGAGCAAGACGTTCGCAAGCCGCCAATGGCACGCCAGTCGCGAGGAATGTTGAAGGTTGTAGGGCGGGGTCTCCCGACCCCGCCGGTTTTTCGGCGATACCCACGATGAAAATGACAGGCTCACGCATGCGCAGTGGATCCACGACAGCGGGGTCGGGAAACCCGCAACCCTGAATCAGAACGAGAGCGGTGCGCACTCGCCGGAATACGGCCACGCTTCGGGTGTGCCGACGAGACGCGCACGCACGGGATTGAGGCGCACATACTCCCATTTTTCGGAGTAACTCGCGGCCGAACGCAAAACGTGATCGAAAAATTCCGGTTGCCAGACTGGAGCCGCGATGCCGAGCGCACACATGACCCGAACCGCGGTCCATTTTTTCCAGTCACGCATGAAGTTGCTCAGCGACTTCGCGCTACGGTGCGGGCGGGCGAAGAAGTGAACATGATCGGGCATGATCACATAGCGGCCAACGGACCAGCCGTGGAATTGCGATGAACCGCGAAAGGCCTCAACCAGGATGTGGCGACTGGCTGGGATCCGAGAAGCGGGCGGCGCTGCGCGGTGGCGCACGTGAGGAAATAGGGGGGATCGACCGCAAAAACCGTTCGCAAACGATGCAGATGTTCGCGTCCCGGGAGTGCATCCGACGGCGGAACTGTAGGGCGGGGTCTCCCGACCCCGCCGGCTTTGTCCTGATGTTGTGACGAGGGCGATTCGTTCATTTGCGGCGATCTCTCGAAG
>JBDSSU010000467.1:0-3379 GCA_039928635.1 Opitutaceae bacterium
GCAGTGGATCGACCGGCGCCAGCGCTGGCAGGCACTGCTCGACCGAGGGGTCGCCGAAGAGCTGGCGCGGCGCCGGGAGGAATTGCGCCCTGAACTGGAGCTTCTCCTGCGGCATCTGGAAACCTGCGTGGGAAAATTGCCCGCCGACCAGCGCTCCCTCTTGGAAGGATATTATTATCGGCGACAGGGAGTCGAAGAACTCTCCGACCATTCCGGCCGCACCGTCGCCGCGACCTACAAGGCTCTCCAGCGAATCCGCAACGCGCTGCAACTCTGCATCCGAAATGCCGCGCAAACGAAAGGAACCGCATGAACATGGAATTTCCTTCGTGCGAGTTCGACGAGGCCGTCGCCGCGGTTTGCGAAGGCCTCGTGTCGGAGGAACAGGCGCGGGCCTTGAACGCGCTTCTTCGCCGCGACGCCGCCGCGCGCGACGAATATCTCCTGCGGGTCGAACTTCACTCGCGACTGGCGTCCCAGCCGGACCTGTTCGTGCCCGGAGTAATCCAAGAGGCCGCGACGCTCCCGGGACGCCACTTTGCCGTGCCGGCCACGGAGTTTCGTCGAGCAGCGTCTCGCCTCGGCCTCAGACAGAAGATCGTCTGGGCGCTGGGCCTCGCCGCGTGCTTCGCATTGCTCGCCGCGGGCGGCTGGCGTTGGCAGCGGTTGAAACCGGCGCCCATCGTCGATGCGCCCGCCGTCGCCGTTCCCCTCAGTGACTGGAAACCGTCGGCCACCAATCTGCCGGGACAGGAATACCCGCGAATCGATTCCCAGCGCCGGGCTCAGTTCCGCATCCACGCGCCGGACGCCAAGCAGGTCTCCGTCAACATCGGCTGGCCGCTCACGGTGGCGAAGGGCGACGATGGCGTATGGACCATCACCACGGCGTCACTGGGTATCGGATTTCACTTTTACCGGGTCCTCATCGACGGTGCGAGTGTGGCCGATCCGGCGACGCAAATTTTCCGTGGTGGCGGCGGCGACTGGCTTTCGAGTGGCATTGAAATCCCGACCGACGAAGACTTCCACGAGCAGAAGGATGTCCCCCACGGCGAAGTGCGCGAAGAGCGCTATTACTCGCGCACCACCGATGAGTGGCGGGGACTTTTCGTGTATACGCCGCCGAATTATCAACGGGACGATGCCGCGAGGTTTCCGGTGCTCTACCTGCTTCCGGGAGCGGGCGAGGATGAGACCTGCTGGGGCGCGCAAGGCCGCGTGCGCCAGATCCTGGACAACCTGATCGCGGAGCGAAAGGCCCGGCCGATGCTGGTGGTCATGGGCGCGGGGGTGGCGCGCAAGCCAGGCGAGTCCGAACGGTCCGGTCGTTTGCCAGCGGACCCGAGCCTCCGCTATCTCACCCTCGACGAAGTGTTCGTGAATGAACTGATCCCGATGATTGACCGAACGTATCGCACGATTCCCGACGGTAATCATCGAGCGCTGGCGGGTTCGTCGCTCGGCGCGGCGCAGACCTTCACGCTCGGCCTGAGACACCCTGATCTCTTCGCGTATCTCGGCGGCTTCAGCGGAGCAGCCAGCCTGTCAGGTAGAAACGCCGGTGCGGAATCCGCTCTGGCCGGACTCTTCCCCTCTGAGCCGCTGCCGCGAGGAAGGCACCTGATCTTCCTGAGCACGGGCGCCGAAGAGCCGGCGTCCTTTCTCAACCCCGTCAAACAGTATCGTGACGCCCTACTGGGCGCGGGTATAGAACACGTCTTCTATTTGTCGCCGGACACCGAGCACGAATGGCACACGTGGCGCCGGAGCCTCCGGGAATTCGTGCCGCTGCTCTTCCAGCCATAATCGCGGCATCGTCGAAGTTCGTCCCGTGGAGCTGCCGCCTTTCAGCTGACGAGCCGCACCACAGATCTGAACGTCGGCCTCGTGGGACCCCTTCGCGGAGCCCCGCTTTTGGCCGATGCTCGCTGAGGATCCTCTGAGCCCATAAGAACGCGCGGGGCCCTATCCAATCGATCCCTCCGCCGGTGTCGTCGGCTGCAGGCGAGGTTAACCGCAGGCGATGTCTCGGAGTCGGCCTCGCTTGGCGCGCCGCTGCCCATCCTCCATCCCCGCGTTGGCCTGTCCAAAATCCGCGACTGGGGGGAAGTAAGGAGGATACGCATGCATGGATTCCCCTACCCACCGACCGTCGCGCGGACGCAGAGTCGTGCGCTGCGCTGAGCCATGTGACGGTCGCACGTTCGCCTCGTCCCCGATGAAAACGAATATCTCCCTTACTTGCGCTCATCGTCCTTCCGTCGAAGAAGCTCGGTCTGACGCAGGGCAACCAAGGGAAAGACGACTGGAAATCCTCGAGCGCCAACGGAGTGAGGCTCATTAAATTTATTCCGCCAATGTGCAGACTGCCGATGACCTCTTCCGAAACGCGGATGACCCGCCGGTTGTTCGGCCCGCGGCAACCCCTGATCACCAACATGCGTAGGCGTCTAGATCGTTTAACTCTCCGTGTGCGCTTTCGCGCCTCGTCGCTGCCCGCGTGGGGTCTGGTCACGCTCGTTGTTTCGGCCACCGCGTGGGGGGCAAGCGCCACCCCAGCAAACCCTGCACCCGCCGTGGCCGAAGCGTCGAGAGCCGCAGGTTCATCCAGCGCCTTCGCCGACGCGAAAGCTTCCGCCGTTTATTTTCGCCAACACATCCTGCCGATTCTGGAAAACCGCTGCTACGAGTGCCACGGCGACGGCGCCGCCAAGGGCAAGCTTTCGTTCGAGGAGTTGGCTGAGGATCTGAGCAAGCCGGGCCATGAGGAAAAATGGTGGCAGGTTCTGCGGATGGTCCGGGCCGGCATCATGCCGCCCGCCGACGATCCGCGCCCGACGCAGGAAGAAAAAGAGAAGCTGGCCCATTGGGTGAAATACGGCCCGTTGAGCAACGATCCGGTCAATCCTGCTCCGGGCCGCGTCGCCGCGCGAAGGCTCAACCGGGCCGAATATCGTAACACCATCCGCGAATTGATGCGGGTTGATTTCGACACCGCGACCGAATTCCCGCCCGACGACTCCAAGGAGGGTTTCGATAACAACAGCGAGGTGCTCACGATTTCCGCGATGCTGATGGACAAGTATCTCAAGGCGGCTGAGACGATCGTTAACCGGGCGATCCCGAAGTCGCCGACCGAGTCGCGCGAAGTCGCCCCCGTCGGACCAGTTTTATTCACGACGGGCAGCCACGAGAATACCCGTCTGTATGCAGCTCCCGCCAACAGTGGCCCGGTCCTGAAAGCGGAGGAGTTGGAGGCCAAGTATCGTTATTTCTTCCCGCGCGATCCGCCGGCGTCTCTCGAAGGGCGCCGAGCCTACGCGCGCGAGATCCTGGAGAATTTTACCGCTCGGGCGTATCGCCGCCCCGTGGACCA
>JBDSSU010000468.1:0-5692 GCA_039928635.1 Opitutaceae bacterium
GCCGGCCTCGGGCTCCGGCAAAGGGAGCGCAGGATCGCGGATGAACTTTTCGGTCAGCCGTACGCAGCCCAGTTGAAGACTCACGGCTTGGACAATCCGGCGTTCCTTAAACGCGAGGCACTCCAGACTGCCGCCGCCGAGATCGAAGACGTAGAAATCTTGCAGCGTCGAGAGCGCGGGATCGCAGGTCAGGCCGCGACCGATGAGGTTGGCTTCCTCGTCGCCGGAGAGGATGCGGATGTCGTGGCCCGTCGCGGTGCGCACGCGCTCGCGGAACTCGCCGCCGTTCTGCGCATCCCGCACAGCGCTGGTGGCGACGAGAATGATTTTTTGCGGAAAAAAAGAGGCGGCGTCGGCGAGCAAAGACTTGATCGCTTCGATGCCACGAACGATTCCGTCCTCGCTGAGGCGCGGTTCGGCTTGGCTCAGCCCGGCGCTGATGCGCGCGTCGATCGTGCGATAATTCAGTGACTGAATGCTGCCATCAGCGGCACGCGCAGCGACGAGGACCTTGATTGAATTGCTGCCGATATCGATGACGGCGACGGGATCGGACATTTTACAGGAGGTAACGGAGGAAACAGAGAGATCGGAAACGAAGATAGAGTACTCTGTTCTCTCCGTTACCTCCTGTAAGATTTCCGGTGTTCACAAAACGAAATCCACGGGCGCGATCAGCAGGACGAACTCGCCTTTCAGGCTGGTTTTCGCGAGACGTGCCTGCACGTCGGCCGCCGGTCCCACGAGGAAAGTTTCGTGCAGCTTGGTGACTTCTTTTGCGACGCAGATCACGCGGGTAGAACCGAGCGTGGTCACGATTTCATCCACGGCTTTGTCGATCCGGTGGCAGCTTTCGAAGAGCGCGAGCGTGTAGTCGAAGCTCCGGTATTTTTCGAAGAACGTGATGCGTGCAGCACTCTTCGCCGGGAGAAAACCCACGTATAAAAATCCGTTGGTCGGAAGCCCGCTCGCGCTCAGCACCGCGGTGAGCGCGCTGGGTCCTGGCACCGGGACAACCGGGAGGCCGCGGCGCCGGCACGCGCGGACGATGCGGAAACCGGGATCACTCAACGCAGGAGTGCCGGCATCGCTCACGACCGCGATCGATTTGCCGGCGGCGAGCAGGCCGGCCAGGCGCTCAGCCGTTTCGATCTCGTTGTGCTCGTGATAGGCGGTGAGTTCCTGGCGGAGACCGAAACGCGTCAGCATCGCGCCCGTGGTACGGGTGTCCTCGCATGCGACCAAATCGACGGCGCCCAGGATGGAGCGGGCCCGCTCGGTCAGGTCCGCGAGATTTCCGATCGGCGTTGCGACAACGTAGAGGTGCCCTGGCAGGGGCGTCAGAGAGGCGTTCGCGGTCGGTTCGGTCATTATTTTGAGTAAAAAAAAATCCGGCATTACGCCGGATTCGTCGGAGGAGGGGAGTAAGGTCGGTCTTAGCGACCCGAGCCCGGGGTGGTGCCCATGCCAGGGATTTGACCTTCCCAGTTGGCGGGGCGGCTCCACGGGATCGAGGTGTTCTTCTGGGTGTTCAAGCTGCAACCCCCGAGAACTGCGCCAAACGCGGCGAGGAGAAGCGCGATAAGGGGGAGCCGAAGAGTTTTCATGCTGGATAGGTCAATAGGCGGGAAATGCGGTTCTGCAAGGCAGACCTCGAAGTGAGAGCGGAAACTTGCGGAGGGGTTCCGCCCGTTTGCCACTCGGCGCGGGGCGGCGTTCAAGTCGTCATCCAATCGAACGTACTAGCCCTTGGATGCGTTGATGAGTCCGCCTGATCCGGACCGCTGCGTTAAAGCAGCGCTTCAGGCCGAGCGATAGGTTGATGCGTGCCAGGGGGTACGGACCTTTTTCTTCACGCCACTGCCTTTGTTCGCCGCGAGATGCTCGAGGATTTTGAAGACAAGTTCAGTGCGGTCGGAAGCACCCACGCGCTCGGCGAGCTTGTCGGCGGTGAACGCTTCTCCCGAGGCCGCGCGGAGCGTTTCGGTGAGCTTCATCTTCAAAGCGATGATGCTGCCAGCCGCCTTTTTGCCAGCCTCCACGCCGGGTTGATGGTAGGCGTTGATTCCGATCAGCGATGCGTAGAGTCCGACCACGCGTTCGTAGAGCGCGATCAGCATTCCGATTGTGCGCGGCGACACATCTGGGACGGTGATGGTCACCGACTGGCGGTCTTTCTCGCTCAAGGCGTCGCGTGTCCCGAGATAGAAACCCTGCAGGTAGTCGCCCGCGGTGATGCCGGGCTCGACTTCCAGGGAGGTCTTCGCATCGCGGTCCTTCAAGACCTCGATGAACGTCACAAAGAAGTTGTTCACGCCGTCGCGCAGCTGCTGCACGTACGCGTGTTGATCGGTCGAACCCTTGTTGCCGTAGACCGCGATGCCTTGATTGACGACGTTCCCCTTCAGGTCGTGTTCTTTACCGAGCGATTCCATCACCAGCTGCTGAAGATAGCGTGAGAAAAGCAGCAGCCGGTCTTTGTACGGGAGAATGACCATGTCCTTCAGCCCGCGACCGCCGGTTGCGAAGTGCCACATCAGCGCGAGCAATGCCGCGGGATTTTGCGCGGTGGAGGGCGAGCGTGTCGCCACGTCCATGGCGGCCGCGCCATCGAGCATCGCCTGAATGTCGATCCCTTGGAGCGCCGCGGGGAGCAACCCGACCGCGCTCAACTCCGAGGTGCGTCCGCCCACCCAATTCCACATCGGAAAGCGGGCGAGCCAGTTTTCTTGAAGCGCGGTTTGGTCCAGCTTCGAACCCACGCCGGTCACCGCCACGAAGTGTTTCGAGTAATCGAGCCCGGCGGCTTTGAACGCCGCGGCCGCTTCGAGCTGGCCATTGCGTGTTTCCGCGGTCCCGCCTGATTTCGAGATGACGAGCACGAGCGTCTTCGCCAATTGCCCGCGCAAACCGCCGAGCACGTAATCGATGCCATCGGGATCGGTGTTATCGAAGAACGACACGGCCAGCTTGTCCTTGCGCGGATTGCCCAAGGCGTGAGTCACGAACTGCGTTCCCAAGGCCGAGCCACCGATGCCGATCACCAGGAGATTTCTGAATTTCCCCTTTGGTCCGGCGATCGCGCCCGAGTGGGTTTTTTCCGCGAAGCCCTTGATTGCGGCGAGCGTGGAGGAGATTTCGTTGCCGAGCTCGTGAGTGGGGGCGAGATGCGAGGAACGCAGCCAGTAGTGTCCGACCATCCGCTTCTCGTCGGGGTTGGCCATGGCGCCTTTTTCGAGCGCCTGCATGTCGGCGAACGCCTGCTGCATTTGCGCTCCCATCGTCGCCAGGAACTCATCGGGAAACGAAATGCGGCTGACATCGAGCGAGAACCCGAGGTCCTCGTTGTGGTAGAAGTGAGATTTAAATCGCGACCAGTTCATCTTGGGAGAATGCCTAATCATGGATTGCGCCGATGAACACGGATAAAATTTCGCCACGATTGCCCGGCCGGTCTTCCGACCGGTCAAGCCATCGCGGGGCTGCCTAAACTATCTCCCGAGGCGGTGAGCTACAAAGACACCGCGGCGTACCATCGGGCTTCGTGCCCCAGGCTGATAGGACTGATGGGCTAAAGGCAGGCTGGGACGGAGTGCTACAGCACCCCGATTTCGGGTAAGCTACCGGGTCGTAAGGGACGGAGGTAATGGTCTAGGACAAGGCTCGATGAACGAGAAACGACTGTTGCCGCCGCATGGGAACTATCGCGAGCTGCGGTCGTTTCAGAAGGCGGAGATCGTTTACGATCTGACTTACCGGTTTTGCGAACGCTTCCTCCGCAAGGGCGATCGCACGATCGATCAGATGGTGCAGGCGGCGCGATCGGGAAAACAAAACATCCTTGAGGGTTCGAAGGCTTCGGGAACTTCGAAGGAGATGGAGGTCAAGCTCACGAATGTCGCGCGGGCGAGTCTCGAGGAGCTGCTGGCCGACTATGAGGATTTTCTCCGGACGCGAAGCGGTGCGATCTGGGACAAAGAATCGAAGGAGGCCGGCTATGTGCGGCGGCTCGGTGGAAAAGCTGGCGTGAAATACGAGGTGTTTCGGGAGTTTGTGGAAACGCGGCCTGGTGAGGTGGTGGCGAACATCGCGCTATGCCTGATCCACCAGGCGAACTATCTGCTCGATCAGCAGATTCGACGGCTGGAGCAGGATTTTCTGAACGAGGGCGGATTGCGGGAGCGGATGACAAAGGCTCGGCTGGAGAGTCGCGCTCGGCAGCAGAGGAAAGCCTGAGGGGAATTTAAAATAGGTCCTATGGGTCCCATAGGACTTATAGGACCTATGATTGGGAGCCGGAAGCGCGTTAGCGCTGGAGGCTTCGAGCCGCGTCAGCGGCGATCGGGTGGCTAGAGACCCTTATCGGTGACGGCGCCTTCCGACGCACTCGTCACGTGGCTCGCGTATTTGGCGAGGACGCCGCGGGTTTCCTTCGGGGGACGCGGCTTCCAGGCTTTTTTGCGGGCGGCGATTTCCTTGGCCGGAATTCCGAGGCGGAGTTCGTTTTTCACGGCGTCGATCGTGATGGTGTCACCGTTCTTGATCAGGCTGATCGGGCCGCCGAGGGCGGCTTCGGGCGTGATGTGGCCGACGACGAACCCACGGCTGCCGCCGGAGAAGCGGCCGTCGGTGATGAGCGCGACTTCGTTGCCGAGTCCCCGGCCCATGATGGCGCTCGTGGGCGAAAGCATCTCGGGCATGCCGGGGGCGCCGACGGGGCCTTCGTTGCGAATGACAACGACGTGGCCGGCTTTCACTTTGCCGGCGAGGATCGCGTCGAGCGCTTTCTCTTCACCTTCGAAGACGATCGCCTTGCCGGTGAAGAGGAGGCCTTCCTTGCCGGTGATTTTCGCGACGGCGCCGGTCGGGGCGAGGTTGCCGTAGAGAATGCGGAGGTGGCTGTCGGCCTTGATCGGATTTGAGAGCGGGCGGATGACGTCCTGATCGGCCGGATAAGGCGGCACGTCCTTCAAATTTTCCGCGAGAGTCTTGCCGGTGACGGTCAGGCAGTCGCCATGGAGCAGGCCGGCATCGAGGAGGATCTTCATGAGCGGCGCGACGCCGCCGACGCGGGCGAGGTGGGCCATGCTGTATTTGCCGGAGGGCTTGAGATCGCCGAGAACGGGGACGCGTTTCCCGATGCGTGTGAAGTCGTCGATGGTGAGCTTGACCTTGGCGCAGTGCGCGATGGCGAGGAGGTGGAGGACGACGTTGGTGGAGCCGGCGAGCGCGATGGCGACGGTGATGGCGTTTTCGAACGCCTTTCGCGTCATGATGTCGCTCGGCTTGATGCCGGCCTTGAGCAACGCGAGGGCGGCGGCGGAGGCGTTGCGGGCGTCGGTTTTCTTTTCCTTGGAGATCGCGATCTGCGCGGAGGAATTCGGGAGCGACATGCCGAGCGCCTCGATGGCGTTGGCCATGGTGTTGGCGGTATACATGCCGCCGCAGGAGCCAGCGCCGGGGATGGCACACTCCTCGATTTTGCGGAGGCCGGTGTCGTCGATCTTGCCGGCGGCGTGCTGGCCGATGGCTTCGTAGACGGAGACGATGTCGCACTCGTGCTTCGTGTCGGGATGGATGCCGGGGAGAATCGTGCCGCCGTAAACGAAGAGGCCGGGGCCGGTCGAGATGACCTTGCCTTCCTGCGGTTTCTCCTTGGCGGAGTCGGGGATGATGATCCCGCCCTTGGTCT
>JBDSSU010000469.1:0-3500 GCA_039928635.1 Opitutaceae bacterium
ACAATTGCAGCACTGACATCCTGCGAGTCGACCGTGGCCAGCGCTTCCTTGTTCTGCTTAGTCTGAACGCGGATCGAGGAGTTGGTACGCAGGTTCACATCCGCCCCGCACTTCGACCACACGAGCGCCGAAGCCTTGAGCTTGTTGGTGATGAGGTAGTCCTTATCCAGTGAGCCGTTGAAAGACTTGCTGAACTTCGGACCCTGCTGACCGGCAAAGAAATACTCGACGGCGAAGGTCGATTTCGCCCCCGTGGGCAGGTTGTTGTAGCCGCGGTAGTCGATCGTGAGGATCGACACGCTGAGGCCCTGTGGCACGTGCACCGGGATTGCGATGTTGCAGCTCTTACGAGCAAACGATTTATTCGTCGCTCCACCCGCCTCGACGTAATACTCGTCGAACAAGATCGAGAGCGACTTGGCGTCGGGGCTGAGCGTCACCGAGGCGCTGCCGTCTGGGCAACCGGTACCGCCATAGCCCGGCTGGCCCAAGGCTATATCATCCGCGTAGGAACCGCCGGCAAGAGTGCTCCCAATCATCAGAGCGGCGATGGCCAAAATCCGTTTCATTTGTCTGTCCTTGAATTCGTGAGGGAACGTGAGTGCGTTCCGGGCTGTCCCTAGCATGACGCTTGCCCGCTTAAGCCCGCATGAGACCTGTGTTCATCTCGGGTTCATGCGGCTCTCGTCCAACACGGTTGCCAAGCGGCCACTTCGATGCATCTGCAGTATCGTTCTAATACAAGCAGCGCCGGTAGCGCCGACCGTCACTATCCCGCGCGGGGCTTCAATAGATTAGAGGGCAGGGCGCACGATTGGGCTAGCGGACGGTTCGACATCTTTGGCGTCGGGGCGGCAGGGACATGGCCAAGTCAGATGAGGGAGACATCTGCACCGCTAGTGAACGAGCGAGGTCACCAGATCGCGATACTGGCGCGCGAGCCTGCAGAAGCGATCGGAGTTCGCATACGCCTCGCGGGACATCAATCGGGACGCCTTTCGCGATCCACCTTGCGCGAAGCTGACGATGTCGGAAAAGTGTCCATCGGCACGCAGTTCGATAAGCGCGGCGAGTTGCTCCTCGAGAAAGTGCATCTCACTCTCGGCGGTATCACTTCTGCTCTTGATCGATATCTCGATGATTGCACTCCAGATGAGGTACGGCGGCAGCGCATTAGAGGGACAGCTGCGCTGCCGCCGCGGAGGCTGGCTTTGGCATGGAGCTCCCATCCACGCCACGGCACGGCCATACGGCGGATGGAGGTCAAGACCATGCCTATCGCCAGCGATGCCCAAGTATGTCATTGCATGACACGATCGTCCATGCAGAAAGAACGATAATGGGTCAGTCTCGCGGATTAGTGAAGTCAGCGATGAAGCTCGTCCCGAGCGTAGAGTGTGACTAGGGTGGGCGAGTATCCATTGTTCAAGGCCCATACTTGGGCTCGGACCAAATTGCCGTTCAGGGCCAGTGACTCGCCAAGCGCCTTTTCCGCAGCCTGTTGTGGTGATGTTGCGTCAGTCGAAATGAGGCCGCCATCCTTTTCGCCGTCGGGCGAGAAGGGTTGGACAGAGTAGAATTGGCGTTCAGCTTTCAAGAGACCTTCTCTGGCGGGATAAGGGCCCTCAGTCCGTCGAGACTTTCGCGCAACAACCGTTCCTGTGCTCTCAGTTCTCCGGCGTGCGCCTTGACGAGAGCCTTCATCAACTGCAGGGATTTTGGAGTGGCATGCACACGGGATATCCGCGCGTCGCTTTCATCCGCGTACCGTTCAGCCAAGCCGGCCTCGCTTAGGCGATTAACCAATTGCACCGCGCCATGCGGTACCAGCAGCAGTTCCTTGGCAAGGGAGCCGATCGTTACCCCCTCATCACGCGAGCGAATTAGGATGAGCAGGGCCTGATACTGCTGCGAGGTAATTCCCACGGCCCCAACGATGCTCTCGCTGAAACTCAGGAACTGACGAAGTCCGCGGCGAAAGCTGGCCAGAACTTCCACCGTCTCCATGAAATCGGGCTTGACGGTGGGGCGAATGTTTACGGCATCTTTGCGATTCATCATTGTATGATATAAGCAGCATGCCGGAAAATCAACTGCTGTGGCGGCGACAGAACCAAAGGGATCACACACACGCTACCCTCACAAGACAACCGCTCGCATGGACCACTCGGTTTCGAGGCGTGGAACGAGACGCTCGCGAGCATCCGGGAGCGACTGGGGGTGGGGACGTTGAACAGGACGGAGCGACAATTGTCGCTGGCAGCATTAGCGCTGCTTGAAGAGGAGCTCGAGCGGACTTGGCCGTACCCAAACCAAGCGGCCGATTCCGGGCCGACTTTGAAAGGTCGACCATACGACACTGATCGCGCTCGAGATCAAATTCTGGATCAGATTGTACGCTTGCGCGTGACCCTCACCGCCAATGTGGATCGTCAAGGACGGCGGGAGGAATGACCCTTCTTTTGTCCTTGTTGATGTGTGGATTCGGGCTGCTCGCCTGCGTTGGGATAGCGCTCACGGTTCTGCAGAATGAGCCCGTGCTATGGTTTCAGATCGGCCTCGCGATGATCGCCGTCGCTTGTTTCGCGATTGCGTTGGGTGCGTGGCGATTGGGCAGAAGATAGCAGGCAGGTCCTCCCTGGCTTTGGGCTCGGGTGTCGGCGGGGGAACGGCACACCGGCCTATCTCCTCAACAACGTCGTTCCGCCGCGCCGAGAAGGCGGGTACTATTGTGGGCGGCCATGTCAGACGCCGAGGGCCTGCGGCAACTTCGTGGCCTGACACGGAAGCGCGCCACGGCCGGCTTCGGGCTAACCCTCTCGCGGCCGTGGTCCATCGACGGCGCGGCGCCGACGGAGAGCCACGTGCATGGTGGTGCTGTACTTCGCGGCTCAGACTGCTGCCGGCAATTTGGTGCACCGGCCGCAGCCTGGGTAGGGCGATCGAGTCCTTCACGGCTGGTGGTGCGCAGATGATCCTATCATACTCGCAGGTTTCCAATCTCCGTGGCTTTGAGGGCGAAACCGAGTATGATTGGCAATCATACTCCGGCATAGGGGCTCAGCGCCCAAGGGCCGTGGCTTTGCGGGTTATGTCTGGGTATGACACTTTCGGCCAATCATGCTCGGAGGGACCGACCGCCGAGCGCGAGAAATGGGGCTCCTTCCGGCTCTAACGCAGTTGCCGGCCGTTCTCGAGTAGTATGGTCCCGATTTTCTCCGTAGCTGCGGACTCATTTCCGCTGGGGCCGACCCTCACCGGCAGTCGTGGCGGCAGGACCCGCTGGAATTTGATTCTATTGAACTATTCACCACCGGCGGTCTCCGCGGCAGTCGCGCGTTCGTACCGACTACAGCGTGATGGCCAGACTTCTCCCGCGGCTCACCCTTTGTGTCGTCGTTAGGAAGGTCCTCATGCGCAGATGGTCGAACCGAACGTCGATTTCGAACTTGTAGCTCTTGATCGGCAACTGGGTCGTGTCTCTCGCTCGCAAAGGCATC
>JBDSSU010000470.1:0-8100 GCA_039928635.1 Opitutaceae bacterium
CCGCGGACACGCCCGGCTTAAGATTTCTCCTCCCTTTTCCCTCTCTGTTAACTCTCAACTAAACCCAATCTGCCACGTCTCCTCGGTGTAGAAATCCCCGCGAAAAAGAAAGTCGCGTACTCCCTCCGTTACATCAACGGCATCGGCCCCACGCGCGCCGATTTGATCGTTAAAGAAGTTGGCCTGAATCCCGACATGCGGGCCCAGGACCTCACCGAGGAACAGCTCAACAAGATCCTTCACGTGATCACCGAGCACAAATGGGTGCTCGAGGGTGATCTTCGCCGCGAGATCGCGGCCAATCTCAAGCGCCTGCAGGCGATCAACTGCTACCGTGGCATCCGCCATCGCCGCAGCCTTCCCGTCCGCGGTCAGCGTACCAGCACCAACGCCCGTACCCGTAAAGGTCCGCGCAAGACCGTCGGCGTTTCGAAAGCAACCGCCGCCAAAGTATAATAATTACCCGCCATGGCTGAAGAAAAGTCCGCTCCCAAAAAAGAAAAACCAGCGAAGGCCGCTGCGCCCGCCGCTGATGGCGCCGCCGCTGCTGCCACGCCCGCCGAGAAAAAGGCGAAAGGCCTCAAGGCCGCCGCCGACAAGGCTGCCGCTGGCGAAGGTGCTGTTCCCGGCGCTGCCGGCGAAGCGGCTGCCGCTCCGAAAGCTGCTTCAGATAAGCCCGTCGAGATGGTTGGCGGAGTCGCCAAACAGCCGACCGCTGAAGATCTCCTCAAAGAAGAGCTCGGCACCATCAAGGTCCGTAAAGCCAAAGGCTCGAAGAACGTCACGTCCGGTTACGCCAACGTGCTCGCCTCCTTCAACAACACGATCGTCTCAATCACCGACCATAAAGGTCAGGTCATCGCCTGGTCGAGCGCCGGTAAGTGCAACTTCCGCGGCTCCCGCAAATCGACCGCCTACGCCGCGCAGGTCGTCGCTCAGGACGCCGCTCGCAATGCGATGTCGCACGGACTGAAAGACGTCGTCATCCGCGTTTCCGGTCCCGGCCTCGGTCGCGATTCCGCGATTCGTGCGCTGCAGGCGATCGGTCTCGAAATCACCTCCATTGTGGACGTCACGCCCATCCCGCACAACGGCTGCCGCCCTCGCAAACGTCGCCGCGTCTAATTACGCCGCGCGTTCCACTCACAATCATCCTTTAATTTCCTACTCACATGGCTCGTTACACCGGCCCCACCACCCGCATCAGCCGCCGCTTTGGTCAGCACATCCTTGGCTCCGGCAAAGCCTTCGAGCGCCGCAGCTATCCGCCAGGCGTTCACGGCCCAAAGATGCGCCGCAAGCTCTCGGAATATGCCGTCGGCCTGAATGAAAAGCAGAAGCTCCGTTACATCTACGGCCTGCTCGAGCGCCAGTTCCGCCGTGTCTTCGAGATCGCCAAGCGCGAGCGCGGCGTCACCGGCGAACGCTTCCTCCAGCTCCTCGACACGCGTCTCGACAGCACGATCTATCTTCTCGGTCTCGCGAAGAGCCGCGCGGCTGCCCGCCAGTTCGTCAATCACGGGCACATCCGCGTCAACGCTCACAAGGTCGATATCGCCAGCTACAACGTCCAGCCTGGTGACGAGATCGAGGTCAAGAATTCCCCCGCATCGCGCCAGCTCGCCACGCGTTGCCTCGAGGAAAATCGCATTCGGAACGTCCCCGGCTGGCTGACCATGAACGCTGAGACCTTCAAGGCGACCGTCGTGCGTCTCCCCACGCGCGAAGAAATGACGCAGGACGTCAACGAGCAGCTCATCGTCGAGTTCTACTCGCGTTTCTAATCACCCCTTTGTTCGAGCAACATCAATCTTCTCCTCCTCCCATGCCCAAACGTCTCGGAAAGTTCGAACTCCCTAACAAGCTCACCAAAGTCGAAGAAGGCGCCACGCCGATCTATTCCAAGTTCATCGCCGAGCCCTTTGAAGCCGGTTACGGCCACACGGTCGGCAACTCGCTTCGCCGCGTCCTCCTCAGCTCCATCGAAGGAGCCGCCATTTCCTCGATCAAGATCGACGGAGTTAATCACGAGTTTCAATCCATCGACAATGTTGTCGAGGACGTCACCGATATCGTTCTGAACTTGAAGAAAGTTCTCATCGTCTCGACCAAGCGCGAGCCGATCACTCTCTCGATCAAGGCCAACAAGGCCGGTCCGGTGACCGCGGCTGACATCCAGCCCGACTCCAACATCACGATCGTCAATCCCGACCAGCTCATCTGCACGCTCGACAGCAAACGCTCGTTCGATGCCGAGATCGAGATCAAGACCGGCCGTGGTTACTATCCGGGCGTAGACAACAAGAAGGAAGAACAGGCGATCGGTGTCATTCCGATCGATTCGCTTTTCTCGCCGGTCCGCCTGGTGAAGTATTCGGTCGAAGCCACGCGCGTCGGCCAGATCACTGATTACGACAAGCTCATCCTCGAGATTTGGACCGATGGCCGCATCACACCCGACGATGCGCTCAAGCAATCCGCTTCGATTCTCAAGCATCACCTCGATGTCTTCGATCGCGTCAGCGAAGAAGCCTACGAGTTCGAGAACCAGCAGTCCGAGGTCAGCGAGGAGCAGAACAAGCTGCGCAAGCTTCTCAACATGTCGGTCAACGAAATCGAGCTCTCCGTCCGTGCGGCGAATTGCTTGAACAACGCGAACATCACCACCGTCGGCGAACTCGCGATGAAGACCGAGCAAGAGATGCTCAAGTACCGCAACTTCGGCAAAAAATCCCTCAACGAAATCAAGGAGAAGCTCGAAGCGCTCGGCCTCTCCTTGGGCATGAAGTTCGACGAGCGTCTCCTCGAGACGAAGAAGGAAGGCTGAACGGGAAGTAGCGAGTAGTGGGTAGCGAGTAGCGAGCATTTCAGCCGCGGCACGCTACCAAGTCTTCTACTCACTACCCGCTGCTTACTCCTCGCTACTTTTCACCAATTGGTTCTCGCGCCGTCCGCTGCCGCTCCACGCTGCGACCGGATTGCCGATCGGGAACCGCTAAAAATAAAACACAATGCGTCACAATAAACACCACGCTTCCCTGGGCGTCACCGTCGAGCACCGCCGCTCGATGATGTCGAACATGGCTGCGTCCCTCATCACCCACGGTCGCATCAAGACCACGCTCACCAAGGCGAAAGCCCTGCGTCCGTTCATCGAGAAGATCATCACGAAGGCCAAAAAAGCCGGCGCGATCGCCCGCCTCGATGGCAACAAACTCGATTCCAAGGCGCTGCATCTCCGTCGTCTCGCCTTGAGCGATGTCCGTGACGAGACCGCGGTGACGCTGCTTTTCAATGAGAAGTACAAGGAGTTTGAGAGCCGCGTTGGCGGCTACACCCGGATCTACAAACTCGGAGCCCAGCGTCTCGGTGATGCCGCCGAGATGGCGCTCATCGAGTTCGTGAAGGCCGATGACCCCGGCTATAAGAAGTCGAAGGGCAAGAAATCCGCGAAGAGCAAGAAGGCCAAAGCGCCCAAAGCAGAAGCGCCTGCTGCTGCTGCTGAGGAAGCGCCCGCCGCTGCAACACCTGATGCCGCTCCCGCGCCTGAAGCTCAGGCTTAACTAGGAAAACTGGCTCAATCTCAAACGCGCCGAGGATTCCTCGGCGCGTTTTTTGTTTTCCGCGAGCGGTCAACTGTCTAGCTCTCGGACATCCCCGTTGACTTCCCGCCCCGCCACGATCGCCGATGTTCCTCTGCTGGCCGAGTTCAACCACCAGCTCATCCGGGACGAGCGTCATCATAACCCCATGACCGTCCCGCAACTCGCAGTCCGCATGCAAGGGTGGCTCGAGAGCAAAGAATATCGGGCGGAGATTTTCGAGGATGGGCGCGAGGTAATCGCCTATGCGATATTTCGCGAAGACCCGAGCGAACTCCACCTGCGCCAATTCTTCGTTGTTCGCGATCGGCGGCGGAAGCGCCATGGCAAAGCCGCGATGCAGCTTCTGTTCAATGCCGTGTGGCCGGCGAACAAACGAATCACGGTGGAAGTGCTCGCCGATAACGCGGCGGCGTTGGGCTTCTATCGAGCATTGGGGTTCAACGACTATGCGGTGACGCTGGAAATGCCCGCGAAGGGAGTGGTTTAGATGTTCGATTTCACGACGGCGACGGTGATCTATTGCGTCCTGGTCGCGGGGGTCTTTCTCGGCGTGTGGCTTTATTACGACCGAAGGGATCATCAACGCTTCGAACGCGAACGCCGGAAAACCACCTTTCACTGCATTCGTTGTGACGCG
This sequence comes from Opitutaceae bacterium, assembly GCA_039928635.1. Classification (GTDB taxonomy): domain Bacteria; phylum Verrucomicrobiota; class Verrucomicrobiia; order Opitutales; family Opitutaceae; genus DATAKE01. The sequence goes on from JBDSSU010000470.1 coordinate 4,243, forward strand.
CTTTATGTCGCGCCGTCTGGAACCGCGTTGAGCAAGTGCCCGCGTTGCGGCCACGAGAACGCGCGTCTTAAATTTTAGTAACCTAAAGTACCTGAAACTGTCGGACTGTACTACTTCGGCCGGGTCGTGCGGGCGGCGCGGGCCACTTCTATTTCTTTTCCACCCCGACCTCTAATTATGAAGACCCCGATTCGAATCCTTGCGCTGGCCGCGTTTGCCGCCACCTCCCTTGCTGCCGATCTGCCTCCGCCGAAAGCAGTCCCGCCCGCTTCGATGAATCTCACCGCGGGGGGACCGCCGATTCCAAGCACGCCCCCTGCTGAATCCGCGCATCCGGCTCCCGTCGCACTCTGGCCCAACGGCGCTCCCGGATTCGAGGCGCGCAAGGGCGAACCGGAACACGTGAGCTACCGCCAGGAAAAGGAGATCGTTTTCCCGGTTATCTCGAACATTCAGAATCCGTCCATCACCCCGTTTATCCCGGCCAGGGAAAAGGCGACAGGCGCCGCGGTCATCATCGCGCCCGGCGGAGGCAACTGGTTTCATACCATCGATCGCGAGGGCTATGACTTCGCCCGCATCCTCGCGGACCGTGGCATCGCGGCCTTCGTCTTGAAGTACCGCTTGTCCCGCGATCTCTCCAATCCGGCGGACAAACCCCAGCCATACACCGCGGATCACGCGGCGGAGGACGCGCGCCGGGCGATTCGGCTGATTCGCGCCCGCGCCGGGGAATGGAACGTGAAACCCGATCGTGTGGGCATCCTCGGATTTTCGGCGGGGGGTGGGGTGACACTCGCAGCGGCGTTTCGTCATGACGCCGGCAAAGCCGACGCCGCGGACGCCGTGGAACGCCAGTCGTCGCGACCTGATTTTTTTGCGCCAATCTACACCGGCGGTTTCACCCGCTATGATGCGGAAATCAAAAAGGAAAACGTGCCGCCCTGCTTTCTCGCGTGCGCCTACGACGACAGCATGCCGGCGACGATGGCGACTTTCTTTGCCGCGCTGCACAAAGCAGGCGTGAACGCCGAGATCCATATCTACAACAGCGGTGGGCACGGCTTCGGTGTTCGTCCCCGCGATCTCGCCGTGACGGGCTGGTCGGCGCGCTTCACCGAGTGGCTCGGTGATCGTGGTTTTTTGAAAAAAAACTGATTCTGGTTTCTATTGGCGACGCCTTCCGACCCTGAGCTGCGTCGACCCCACTTCACCCATGCGAGCATCAAATTTGTTTCCCGGTTTCGTTCTCGCGTTCGTCAGCGGGGTGTCAGCGTTCGGCGCGGCGGCAGAGCCCGCAGCGGCGGAGTTGGCGTTTCAAAAAACCATCACTCCGCTGCTGGAGAAATATTGCTACGAGTGTCACGGCGATGGCGCGAACAAGGGCAAAGTCTCACTCGATGGTTTCAAGTCGGTCGCCGAGGTTGAAAAGAGCCGAACCCTTTGGGAAGGCGTGATGCGGAATGTCCGCTCGCACGAGATGCCGCCCGCGGATGACACCGATGTCCTGCCCTCCCAAGCCGAGCGCGATGTCATCACGTCGTGGGTGGAGAAACAGCTTTATCATTTCGATCCCGCGAATCCCGATCCGGGCAAAGTCACCCTCCGCCGGCTTAACCGCGCAGAATACAACTCCACGATTCGCGACTTGGTGGGCGTGGAGTTCAAGCCGGCCGCCGATTTTCCGCCGGATGATTCCGGCTACGGTTTCGACAACATTGGCGATGTGCTTTCGTTGCCGCCGGTGTTGCTGGAGAAATACCTGACCGCCGCTGACAAAATTTTGGATCAAGCGATCGTCACCGACCCGATCAAGAGCGAAGTCCGGCACATTCCGGCGAGCTTGGGAGAAATCGGTTTTAACGCCATCGGCGATCGGGGTGATGGCTGGGTCCACTTGATCAGTCTTGAAGAGGACGATGTCGCGGTGCCGCTCAATGTGCCCGCGGGCGATTATCTCGTGCGAGTTCATGCGTACTCCACGCGCGACGGTGGCGCCGTCGTGGGGCAGGGAAGCGAGAAGCCACTCGTGTTTCCGGAGGATCCAGGCCCGACGAAATTCTCCCTCGTGCTCAACGATGCGGTCGTGCAGGAGTTCGAAGTTACCCGCGACGAAACCAAGCCCGGCACCTATGAGGCGCGGGTCGGGGTGCCCAGCGGGCGGCAATATTTCCGGGCGGCGGTGCGTCGGAAACGCGGCGGCGAGCATGAACTGAAAATGCTCAACGGCCGCCTGGGAACGCAGCAGCCGGGAATCGTGTTCGTGAAGTGGATCGAGATTGAAGGGCCATTGCCCGCGGCCACCCGGCGCTCTCGCGCGGATAAATTGGAAGCGGTTGGCGAGGGTCGAAATATTCCGACGGGCGAGCGGGTGCTGCAGCGTAATGGGGAAGTCGCCACGACGATCGACCTCCCGCGCGAAACGGAGGTGATTCTGCGTGCCCAGGCTTACGCGCAACAAGCGGGCGACGAGACCGCGAAAATGGAATTTCGGGTCGATGGCCAGCCGCTGAAAACCTTCGAGGTGATCGCGCCGAGCACGATGCAGCCGATTCCTGGACAGCGCGTGTTCTCGTTAGCTCTACTCGTGCCGCAGCCTTATATTTACGAAGTCCGCACGAAATTACCCGCAGGTAAACACCGGTTTGCCGCTGCTTTCATCAACGACTTTGCGGATCCGGAGAACAAGAACCCGAACCTTCGCGACCGGAATATCATCGTGCAGAACCTGGAAGTGGCGCTGGTCGGCGAGCAGGTCTTGACGCCGGAAATTCCCGCTCCGGTGCGCGAACTTTTTGCCAGACACAATGCGCTCCCGTCGGCGCAGGCGGGGACAGCTCCGAGTTCAACCGCGAGGACCTCCGAAGCGAATCAGGCACCGGACGCGGCCCGGGCAATTCTCGCCGATTTCGCACGTCGTGCCTGGCGCGGTCCGCTGCAGCCCGGCGAGCTCGATCGGCTGATGAAGCTTTATCAAGTCGCCCGTTCGCAGGGAGATGGTTTCCAGGCAGGGGTGAAGCTCGCGATGAAGGCGGTGCTGGTTTCGCCGCATTTTCTTTTTCTGGGAGAAACCCGGGGGCCGGTTGTCGCCTCGACCGCGCATCGCCCGCTGGATGAAATCGCGCTGGCCTCGCGACTTTCCTATTTTCTCTGGAGTTCGATGCCGGACGACGAGCTGTTGGGGCTCGCCGAACGGGGTCAGTTGCGCGCCAACCTTCAGGCTCAGGTGAAACGCATGCTCGCCTCACCGAAAGCGCACGCCCTCGTCGAGAACTTTGCCGGTCAGTGGTTGCAGATCCGCAGCCTCGAAACCTTCCAGCCGGACCGGAAACTTTTCCCGGAGTTCGATCCTGCCTTGCGCGCCGCGATGCAGCGCGAAACCGAATTGTTTTTCGAGAACGTGATGCGCGAGGACCGCAGCGTCTTCGAGTTCCTCACCGGAGATTACACCTTCGTGAACGCGCGGCTCGCCAAGCTGTACGGGCTGCCGGCCGTGGCGGGCGATGAATTCCAGCGAGTATCGCTCGCGGGGACACCACGCCGCGGCGTGCTCACGCAGGCGAGTATCCTCACGTTGACTTCGAATCCGACCCGCACCTCCCCCGTGAAGCGCGGTAAGTGGGTCTTGGAAAATCTCCTCGGCACACCGCCACCGCCGCCGCCGCCCAATGTGCCGGAGCTGGACGCGAAAGAAGGAAAAGTTGCGGGCACGCTTCGCCAGCAGATGGAGCAGCACCGGGAGAACCCGAGTTGCGCGTCCTGCCATGCGCGGATGGACCCGATTGGTTTCGGGCTCGAAAATTTCAACGCGATCGGCGTCTGGCGGGAAAAAGAAGGCGAGGTGGCGATCGATGCTTC
>JBDSSU010000471.1:0-5673 GCA_039928635.1 Opitutaceae bacterium
CCGGCACGCGGGACGCGCGCGCTCCCCGGACCAAGATGTCGCTGGTAGTTGGCGCCCGAGCCGGCGTGGCTCGCCGCGTGCTAATCCCGAGGCCAATCGCCCCTGCATGGAGATTTTATCCCCGCCGCCCACCGCCAACGTTTCCCCTCCGACGATCGTCTACGGCCTCGAAGACCGGATTCCCTTAGGCACCTCCTTGCTGGTCGGCGGGCAGCATGTGACCGCGATGGTCGTGGGGACGATCACCCCGCCGCTCCTGCTCGCCTCGATTCTGAAATTCCCGGCCGAGGACACCGCATATTTCATCAGCATGGCGCTGCTCGCGTCGGCCCTCGGCGCTTTTCTGCAATGCCGGCAACGCGGCCCGGTCGGCTCGGGTTTGTTGAGCGTCACCGGCACCAGTTTTTCGTTTCTCCAATCGCTCACCCAAGCCCACGCCGCCGGCGGCCTCGCCCTGATGTTTGGTCTCTCCTGCGTGACCGCGCCGCTGCAGATTTTGCTGGCGCCCTTTCTGTCGCGGCTGCGCTCCGTGTTCACTCCGTTGGTCTCGGGCATCGTCGTTTTGCTGATCGGTGCTTCGCTGATACCCACGGCGTTCTACGGGCTGGCGGCGCCAGTACGGGCGGATGCGCCGGCGTGGCTGGGACTGGTGGTCGGGGCGGTCGTGATTGCGGTTATCGTGCTAGCCCAAGCGAGCGGTCGCGCATGGGGGCGCATCGCGAGCGTGGCAATGGGAGTCGTCGCCGGCTACGCGGTGTGCGGCTTCCTCGGCGGACTCCAAACTCCCTCTGCCGGATCCGGGGACTGGTTCACGCAACCGCGTTTGTTTCCCCATGGCTTTGCGGTGCGTTGGGAACTCGTGCCGCCGTTCGCGTTTGTTTATCTCGTATCGCTGCTGGAAGCGATGGGCGACATGACCGCCACCTCGCAGCTGTCAGCGCTGCCAACCGACGGCCCGGCCCACTGGCGGCGTTTGTCGGGTGGGGTGCTGGCGGATGGAATCACCAGCACGGTCGCCGCGATGTTTGGAGGTTTCCCGAGCACGACTTACGCGCAGAACAACGGCGTCATTCAGATCACCGGCGTCGCGAGCCGCCGCATCGGTTATGTCATCGCCGGTATTCTCGCGGTGCTCGGTTTATTCCCCGTGGTGGGCCGGTGGGTGACGGTGATGCCAGCTCCGGTACTCGGTGCGCTGGCGCTGCTGCTGTTCGGGCTGGTGGCGGTTTCGGGGGTGCGGCTCCTGATGACCGCGGGCCTCGGACAGCGTGAAGGCGTGATCGTCGCGCTGTCGCTGGGCGTCGGTCTCGGGCTGCCTACCCAGCCATCGGTGTTGGCGAGCTTGCCGTCGTTTCTCCGGGCGTTGCTCGAATCGGGAATCTCCGCCGGTGGTCTGACGGCGCTCGGCCTGAATCTCGTGTGGAGAGATCGCGCAAGGAAAAACGGCTAGTTTTCGCGGTGCTCCGCGGAAGATCTCCGACGTTTGCGCCCGCCTTCGGAATCGAGCGATGGCGCTTCGTCGCGGGAATTACTTCGCCGCGACCGGGCCGTAACCGGCGAGGGGCTGACCTGACGCGTCGAGTTTTTTGCACGCCCAGAGCAAGCCACGCACCACGAGGTCAAGGTACTGGGCGTCGGACACCGTCGCGTTGTTGTGTCCGATCGTCGTGGTGAACACGCGCGTTCCCCGGTAATCGTTCGTCCAGACCACGGCGAAATCGTTTTCTTTTTCGCGCACCGTCTGCTTACCGCGGGCGAGCACGGTCGCGGTCGGAAGGATCTGCACGTTGTTGTAATGCTCCTCGTTGATGGTCGTCCAATCGGCAAAACCAGCGGTGATCGGGCTCTTCGCCATCGCGTAGGAAATCGCGATCGGCAGTTGCGGCCCGTGACCGCTCGAGTGCAGTCCGAGATATTCGAACCACGCGGCGCGATCGGTGCCAGGCTCGGCGGGAATGCGGTGGTCGCCGACCCGGTAGCTGTGGACGGCGCAGTGGAGGTTCACCCCGGGAATGCCCGCGCGATGAGGAGCGAGTACGCCCTTGATAATTTCGACGTCGCTGATGTCGGCCGAACATTCGTCGTGAATGATGACATCATAGCCCTTGGCGTAGTCCGGGTTGCCGAAAATCGGCAGGGCCGGCTTCGTGTTGCGATCCGCCGAATAGGCGATGTCGATTTTCAGATTGGCCCGTTTTTCGAGGCCGGCCTTCAAAATGTCTTTTTGATTTGCGTAGTCGTGGCAGCAGCCGCCGATGACGAGCAAGGCCTTCAGCGGAGGAGTTTTGGGCGCGACGACGCAGCTCGCGAGAAAGGCAAGATTCAGGACAACGAAGAGCAGGGTGCGCATGGTGCGGGAAGATGTTCCGTGTCCCGGCGGATCAGAAGCCCAAAAAGGTGGCCTCAAAAGGCGCTGGCCATTCCGACGGGGTGAAGGCGTCACGTCGTGGAAAGCGCGGCGATGTTCTGATGCGTGGAGGTCGCCTCCAATCACCAAGCAACGAAATTTCCTGGTTTCGCAGCCGCGCTCTCGAGTGCCCATGTTCTGTCAGGCACGTCATCCGCTGGAAAATGGAGGCGAGGTGACCTCAACCCGCACCCCGAAATCTGCGTGAACGACCGATGCCGAGGGATGATGCCGGAGCGCGCCCTCAGCTTCGGACGGAACCGGCCTCTTCGTAAACGCCCAGGCGGCGGTAACGTTCGTACCGGGTCTCGAGCAACTTTTCCGTGTCGAGCGCGCGGAGGTCGTTCAGATGTTTGTGCAACGAATACTTCAAAGCGGCGGCCGCGTGCGCGAGGTCGTTATGGGCTCCGCCGAGCGGTTCTGTGATCACCTCGTCGACCACTCCGAGTTGCTCAAGATTATCAGCGCTGAGCTTGAGAGCGGCTGCCGCTAGGGGGGCAGCCGCGCTGTTTTTCCACAGGATCGCGGCGCAACCTTCGGGAGAAATGACGGAGTAGTAGCTGTTCTCGAAAATTAAAACGCGGTCGGTGACTCCGATCCCCAAGGCGCCACCGGAGCCACCTTCTCCGATCACGACCGAGATGGAGGGAGTACGAAGCATGGCCATCTCCCGCAGGTTTACCGCGATGGCCTCGGACACGTGACGCGCTTCGGATTCGATGCCCGGAAAGGCGCCAGGCGTGTCGATGAAGGTCAGCACGGGCAGGCTGAATTTCTCCGCCATTTTCATCAACCGAAGTGCTTTTCGATAACCTTCCGGCTGGGGCATGCCGAAGTTTCGCGCGATTTTTTCCTTTGTGTCGCGGCCCTTCTGTTGAGCGATGATCATCACCGCCTCGCCGTTAAAAAAGGCGGTGCCGCCAATCAACGCGCGGTCGTCGTTGTACTGGCGATCGCCGTGGAACTCTCGAAACCCCTCACAAATGATTCCCACGTAATCGAGCGCGTAGGGCCGTTTGGGGTGACGGGCGATCTGCACTTTCTGCCACGGAGTAAGGCAGGAGTAGATCTCGCGGCGCATCGCTTCGATTTTTTTTTCGATCCCCGCGATTTCCCGGCCGAGATCCACGTTCGTTTCAATTGATTGCTGGCGCAGTTCGTCGAGTTGCTTGGATAGCTCGCGCAACGGTTTCTCGAACTCCAACACGTACGCCGGGGTTTCCATAAGCGGGCAGGCTAGGTGGCGCGGAAGAATGCTGTCAACCGACGGCCGAGAATTTCACAACGTGTCCGGAGTCTGGTCGGGAGTCTTCAGCTGATCCCGCCAGCCGCCGATTTTCGCCTGCGCCCCGAAATGTTCGGCGCGCGCCTTGTCGCCGCGCTCCATCCAAATGCGTGACAGCGTCGTATTGATGAAAAGATCGGTGGGCCGCAACGCGTGCGCCCGGTCGGCGGCAACCAGCGCCTCGTCAAGGCGGCGCAGGGAAAAGTTTACCTCGGCGAGCGCGTGCCAACCTTCAAAGCTTTGTGGGGCGGAGGTGGTGGCGCGGTGCAGTTTTTCGAGCGCTGTTTCAGGCTCACCCAATGCGTAGTCAGCCGTCGCGTCTTCGATCAAAGTTTGGAGTTCGTCAGAGGTCATGGAGCGTCACCAGTATGAAAGGGGAATCGAAAAAAGAAAGAGCCGCCAGGGGGGGCTTTTTAGGAAACATGGGAAGGCACGGAATGAGATCTTCGTTTCGGCGGTGATCCTCATCCGTGCTCACAGGATAAGCATCGCGTCGCCGTAGCTAAAAAAGCGGTACTCTCGCGCGATCGCTTCCTGATAAATCTCGCGCAGCCACGCGATCCCGTCGGTGGATCCCGGAGTCAAAAAGGCCGCGACAAGGCAAAGCAAGGTGGAGCGCGGTTGATGGAAATTGGTGATCAGCGCGTCCACGCCCGGGAAAGTGTAGGGCGGGAAAATAAAAATCTCCGTTTCTCCCACATGGGTGTGATCGCCGGACCGGGAGTGGGATCGCAGAAAATCTTCGATGCTGCGCACCGAGGTCGTCCCCACCGCCACTTTTCGACCGGCGCGCGGCGCAAAGAGCGCGGCCTGGGAGGCGGGTGGGAGTTCGTAAGTTTCCCGATGCATGGCGTGAGCCTCGATGGTCTCAGTCGTGATCGGCTGGAAGGTGCCCAATCCCACATGGAGCGTGATATCGGCGATCTCGATACCTTGAGCGCGCAGGCGTGCCAGCAGTTCGGTCGTGAAGTGGAGTCCGGCGGTGGGTGCCGCGACGGCTACTTGTCGGGAATTCTCCGCGTAGACTGTCTGATAGCGGGCAAGATCAGATTCCCGGTGAGAGGCGTCGGGGCGCTGGATGTACGGCGGCAGTGGAACGTCGCCGACCCGGCCGGCGACGCGACTGATCGGCTCTCCGCTTGTCGTCGCGAAGGAAACAAATGCCGATGCGCCGTGAGGATCTTTCGCGACAACGGTTCCCTCGAAAGCTCCGTCTGCGGGGGAAAACTTCGTGCCCACCGGAAGTTTTCGGCCGGGTCTTAGCAAACATTCCCAAGTGTCGCCACCGGCCGCGGGTCGAAGGAGGAAACATTCGACCTGGGTTCCGTTCGCTTTTTGAGCGTGCAAGCGAGCAGGCAGAACCGATGCGTTATTGCGGAAGAGGACATCTCCAGCGCCGAGAAAGAGCGGGAGGTCCGCGAAAACGTGATGTGAAATCGAACGCGTTGCTCGCCTGACGACCAGCAACTTGGAACCGTCCCGTCGCGTCGCCGGAGTCTGGGCGATGAGGTGGGGTGGGAGGGTGTAGTCGAAGAGTTCGGCGGCAAGCGACACCCTCACACGTTGGTGAAGCCGTCTCAGAGCTTGCGAGCGATTTCTAGGAGCGCCGGAATTTGCGTGGGGGAATCTCGGTGGGTGGCGACTGGATCGCGGCTGCTGGCGTTGCCACCATGAACCGCGGAGCACGCTGGCCAGTGAGTTGAAAGGAACCGGTCTTCGTGGTTGGTGCGGTCTGACCGCAGCGGAAAAGTGGGCGTGGGAAATTTGCTTGTCTCGCCTTCACCACGAAGCGTAATTCCTCCAGTTCGTCCGCTGGGGTTTCCTCTCCTGGAGAGTCCGAGTGGTGCAAATTAGCCGAGCTAGCTCAGTTGGTAGAGCAATGCTTTCGTAAAGCATGGGTCATCGGTTCAAATCCGATGCTCGGCTCCATTTCTACCATAGGTAAGTCTGTCCCTGTCCTGCCAAATTCCCGTCAGAATTT
>JBDSSU010000472.1:0-26512 GCA_039928635.1 Opitutaceae bacterium
AGCAACTCAAGGCGGAGCCCGCCCTCCGGTGGCTCCACGAATGCCACCAAGCCCTTCACGCCTTTCAGACCGATGATGCGCTCGATCCACTCGCCTTCCATCACGACGTCGTGGGTCTTTCGAAAGCCCAGCACTTCGGTATAAAACTTCACCGAGCGCGCGAGGTCGGCAACGACGAGGTTGATGTGATCAATACTGCGGATCATCGCCCGACCGTAGGTTGTGGCCTCTGTCGGGCAAGGGCGGTGTTGGGAAGTGAAGCGTTGTTCTCGCTTCGTCTCCGATATTCCGCCTGAGCCGGACCGATGCATGATGCATTGAGAACCAATGAGCGGCTCAAGCGCCACCATCTCCGGGTGTTTTTCATTCGTGTTCGTGTGCATTCGTGGTTGAACCGAATCGTTACGGCTGAGCTGGCTTGTCTTCCGCCGGGGCCATTACGAAAACAATCCTACCATGCAAAAACTCATTCGTTGGTCGCTGGTTTTGGGCGGCTGGTTCTTTGCGAGCGCCATGATGGAGGCGAAAACGTTTCGTGTCACGGTGGCGGCAGCCGGCGTCGACCGAGCGGCACAGGTCGTGAAGGTCACACTCCCGCCCGAAGCTCGTGGACTCAATGTGCTGGCGGACGCGCGAGGCGGAATGTTGCCGTTGCAGATCGAAGCGGATGGCACCGCGCGCTTCATCGTGCCGGCGCAGAAGGCCGGAGAGGTGCTCACGTTCACGTTGTCGGAAGCGAAGATGAAAATGGGGCCGGGCATCGAGGTGCAACGGGACCCCGGGCAACTCCATTTTACCCTGAACGGCGCGGGATTGTTCGACTACCAAATGGACAAGGAAGCGGTGCCGCGTGCGGACATCCCTGCCGTGCACCGTCGGGCGGGTTATCTTCATCCCATCTACACGCCGAAGGGCACGATCGTCAGCGACGACTATCCGCCGCAGCACATTCACCATCACGGCATCTGGGCGCCGTGGACCAAGGCGACGTTTCAGGGAAGGGACGTGGATTTTTGGAATACCGGCGCGAACAAAGGCATCGTGGAATTCGTGGCGCTCGACCGAACCTGGAGTGGCGTGGTGCACGGCGGTTTCGTGGCGAAGCATCGCTTTCTGGATCGCTCGGCCCCAACGCCGCTGGCCGCGTTGAACGAAACGTGGCAGGTGACGGCCTATGCCCTGCCCGGCACGACCGCACGGGTGTTCGATCTCGAGCTCACGCAAACGTGCGCGACCGCGGACCCGTTGATCCTCCCGAAATATCACTACGGCGGGCTCGGTTATCGCGGGCTCGGCGAGTGGCTCGGGGCCGATAAGACGAATTTTCTCACGTCCGAAGGCACCACGGATCGCGTGAAGGCCGACGAGCAGAAAATGCGCTGGGTCCACCTCAGCGGTGCGGTGGCTGACGGGGTCGCCGGCCTGGCGGTGCTCGGACATCCCGGAAATTTCCGAGCCCCGCAGCCGGTCCGCGTGCATCCCAAGGAGCCCTATGTCTCGTTCACGCCCTCGTGGGAAGGCGACTGGAAGATCGAGCCGGGCAAGCCGTATGTGGCGCGATATCGTTTTGTCGTGGCCGACGGCCCGGCCGATCGCGCCCAGCTCGACGCGTTTTGGAATGGCTATGCGTTGCCGGCGGCAGCGAAGGTGGAAGAGCTGCCCTAGCGCAAAACGAATTTCGTTCAACGCCCGCCGCCCACCGCGGACCAAGCCGAACGCGTTGCAGATTCCGCTCTCCCGGCGAGTGCGGCGCGCACCGATTTTTGACCGATCCGGGGAACGCCCGCGGCGCGCGGGCTGCTCTCGGCGTCTCGCCGAAAGCGGTTCGGAGGGCTTGGGCGTCCCGCCCAAGCCGACCCGCGAGCCGCGGGCGCTCCCCGAACCCGCAAACTTCCTCTCATCCGAGCCGAAGCAAGCTTCGGCATATCGGACCCACGGGGAATGAAATTATTATTGACCACAACTGTGGTCTTGAAGACTACTCTTGTACTCCAGAGACGGACGGCCGCCCCCGATTGATGAAAAACCCTCCGAAAATTTCCGAGACTGAATGGGAAATCATGCGCGTCGTGTGGGCTCACCATCCCATCACAGCCGCCGACATCATCGAGCGACTCACCGCCGGTGATTCAACGTGGCATCCGAAAACCGCCCGGACGTTGCTGGCCCGGCTCGTGGAAAAAAAAGCCCTCGATTACGAGGAGCGGGGGCGGGCCTATCTTTACGCACCGCGGGTCAGCGAAGCGGAATGTGTTGCCGCGGCGAGCGGCTCGTTTGTGGAACGCGTGTTTGGCGGTTCGCTCAAGCCGATGCTCGCATATTTTATTGAGCAAAAGCGGCTGAGCCCGGAAGAACTGGCCGAGCTGCGAGCCCTCCTCGATCAACCTGGCGGCAACTCCGCACGACCGGCGGGCAGGAAAAAAGGACGGCCATGAACGGGAGTCCCGGCGAGTTTCTCGCGTCGCTTGCGCGCACCTCTGCCGCTGGCGGCGTCATGGTTGTTTTGGTGCTCGCGGCGCAGTGGCTGTTCCGGAAGCGGCTCGGACCGCGCTGGCATTGTGCACTCTGGCTTCTTGTGATCGTGCGGCTGCTGCCCTTCTCGTTCAGCAGCCACGCGAGCCTCTTCAACTTGCTTCCATCGAACGCGACTGCGCTGCGTGGGACGGTGGCCGTGCCCGCGCATTCGTCCGCGAAACCCGAACACCCGCCACCCCCGGCCGACTCGCTTGTTTCCGCCGGCATCCGCGCATTTTCAACGTGGGATTACGCGACCCTCATTTTCTCCGTCTGGCTCGCCGGCGTGCTTGGGCTCGGAGTTCACGTGTTGAGCGACTCGATTTCGGTCGCGCGCCGATTGCGAAAACTGCGACCGATCACGGACCACGCGGTGGTCGGAGTGCTGCAGGAGTGTTGTGAGCGCATGGGAGTCCGCCGCCCTCCCCTTTTGGTCGGGACAACAGACGTGGCCTCACCCGCGCTGCACGGGCTGTTTCGCCCGCGACTCCTGCTCCCGGCAAAGTTCACCTCGACGTTTTCAACGCGGGAGCTCCGATTCGTCTTCTTGCACGAGCTCGCGCATCTGCGGCGCCGAGACCTGCTGCTTGGTTGGGTGATGACCGCGCTCCAGATCCTTCATTGGTTCAATCCGCTGGTGTGGTTCGCCTTCGCGCGCTGGCGGAAGGATCGCGAACTCGCCTGCGATGCCGCAGTGCTCGAAGCCGCGGGCGCCGAGTACAAGCGTGCCTATGGCGAAACGATGTTACGGCTCCTCGCGATGTTGGTGGCGCCCGGAAGGCGTGCCGGGCTCGTCGGCATGCTTGAGGACAAACGATCGCTCCGCCGTCGCCTGCAAATGATCGCCGGCTTCGCGCCCGCACGTCCGTCTTACGCCGCGGTGGGATTGGTGGTCGTTCTCGCGCTGGTTGGCCTTACGGATGCCCAACCGGTTTCACCAGCGCCCGCTCCGAGAGCCGACTCGATTCCGACAACCGATGCGATTTATGCTCCGTCTGTTTCGGTTAACGAGTTCGGCAGTGCCCTCGATGAAATCCTCACCAACCGCTTCGATAACGACCGATCGAAATTCTTGAGCTATCTCCGCGCTCAGAACAAAACCCTTCGCCAGTATCGCCGGGAAATCGAGCAGGAGATTCGTGATCGGCAGGCCCGTGAGGCCCAAGTCACTCCGCTGGTCGGCTGGATCCCCCAGCCAACCGCTCTTGCCCCGGACCAAGGCGCGCCACGAATTGAACAGGTACCCCAGGTGCACCTCCGGCTCATTCAGCTCACGCGCCATCAAGGCGAGACCGACGAGACCCTTCTGACCCGCGCCAGCCTGATTCGCGCGCGTCTCGGGGGCGGTGAGAAGTTCGAAGCACTCGCGAAAGAGTTTAGCGATGACGCGCGACGATCGAAAGGCGGGGATTGGGGTTGGCAAAAGCCCTCTGCTTTCCGTGAGCAATTCAGCCGTATCGCATTCAGCCTCGGCAAGGGAGAGGTCTCCGCCCCCATCCTGCTGCCCGAAGGTTGCTTCATTCTTTTCGTGGAGGATCGGAAGTAAGGAACTTCGCGACTGCGGCCGGCCGCGGCCCGGGCCGCGGGCCCATCAGTGCGTCATCACGTAAAAGATGATGTTGATCGCGAGCGGGTACGCCATGCCCTCGGCAAATTTGTGGAAGTAGCCGGTGTCCTCCCCTTCGCGTTCCCAGCCGTCGCTGTCATCGCTGTTGTGCAGGGCCAGCACCATCAGCCGCCCCTTCGCGTCGAAGATTGCGCGGTGGTGAACCTCACGGCCGTCCGGGCCGCGTTCCCACGTGGCAGATCCGTTGGCAAGATTCCCGAGGCCGAAGTTGATGCGCGGCACCTGGTTCTTTGCCCTGATTTGGAACAGGCAGTGATAGATCGGATGTTCCAGAGGGAGTTCGACGAATGCGTATTCCGGCAGCACCCGCTTCATCGTGCCCGCAAAATAATCCCATTCCCGATCGCCCCAGAAATCGGTGAGCAGAAAAAAACCGCCATTGAGCAAATAACGACGCAGGCCCTGGACTTCATCATCGTCCAGGACCATTGCTCCCGCCGCGGCGGTCATCAGAAACGGATAGTTCAGCAACTCGGGATCGTTGGCGCGAAGGATCCGCGTATGGGGATCGACCTTCATCGAGGTCATCTGCTGCAGGCGGTAGGAGAGGTTGAGATCCGCATCGGGCAGGTCGGTCATCCACGAGCCGCCGCCCGCGCCACGGTCGCCGCGGTCGTTGCCATAGCGCAGCCGCGTGAAGGTGAAAACATCCGCCGCGAAAGTCGGCGGATTGTCCCACATCGGCGTGCCGGTACTCCGCGAGGGAATTTCCCGCGCCGTCCGTACATTTTCGCTCAAACGCTCGCCGCCGCGCCGAAATTGTCCGAAGGCCAGTCCGCCGATCGCCACGAGCAAAATCACCGCCCCGCCCAGCCGTCTCCTTCGCGTAAACCGAATGTGGAATGGAGGGGTGCCGATCATCGATCCAAGAGTGATCGGGATAGCGGTGATCCCAGCCGAAGCGACGGCAAATTCAAAGGCGGGAGCCTCGCTCCTTCGCCACCCGCCTCTTGCGATGGTCCGAAGCGTGACGAACGCTGCCCGCCTCAATCGAAGCGCCAGAAGCGTCGCGCGGTCTCACGCAGATCCAGCGCCGGTCCTCCGTGCTGAGAAACGCGATGCGGGCGCCGAATTTCCCCTGGCGCGTCATCCGGCTCGCGTCGCCCCGCGACGGCGACATCGCCATGATCGGGATGTACCTTCTTGCGTGTGTTCCTCCACTCCTTCGGCGCTTCGTATCGTCTTCAAATCGCGGATGCGGAAGCTCGCCTGCGGCAGTCATGGGTTCACCCGATTCCTGGCTCGGATCTTCGAGTGCAAAAAAAGGCAGGCCTCCTTGCGGAAGCCTGCCGGCGCTCACTCAAAATTCCCAATTAGCTCAAGGGGCGCTCTCTTTTGGAGCCATGATCACGAGCTGCCCATCTTCCACCGTGTTCGGTGCCGGGGCCCTGGTCGGCCCGTGGGCCTGCACATCCATGATCCAGGTGTTCGGCCCGAAGAGCGTCGTCGCATCGATGGTGCCGCTGGTCTCCCAGATGCCGGGCCCGACCGGAACTCCATCGCGTCCCGGAGGATTGAGCTGAGCCACGCGCTGGCCGGTGGCGGCGCGGATGTCTGAGAGCGGGAAGCGCCAGACGCTGCCGTCGCGGGACTTCGCGGCCATCACCACGCGGCTTTCGGCCGTGCCATCCTCGTTTACCATCAGGTAATCGCCGCTGACATCCATGTTGTCGGGGCTGATGGCGGTATCGCCACCGGCGGCGATGACGTGATCGGCGTTCACCAAAACCGTGAGGGTGGCATCCTTGAGGGGATTGCCGGGGTTCAACTCGAGGTGGTAGATGCGGCCGAGCCGGTTGGCCCGCGCGACGCCTTGATTCGGTGGAGTGCCACCGGCGTTCGGGAACTCACTGCCCGTGGTGCAGAAGTAGTAATCTTTGCGTGAGGTCTTGCTCCACGCGCCATCCTCGGTGCGGATGAAACCAAAGGCCTGGGCGGCATCCGCGGCGGCTTCGAGTTGCACGTCGGTGAGGTGTTCGGCGTTCGGAATCTCCACCCACTCGCCGACGACGCTGCCAGAGGTGAATGTGACCTCGCTGTTCTTCGCCAGATTCTTCGAGCGGAAGGCGTAGAGCTTGCCGTTGTTCAGGCCGTTACGGTCAAGCACGCTTGCGCCGGCGCGGTGGTCTTTTTTTCCAACATACATCCAGAGCTGCGAATCCGGGGTGAAGGGACCGTCCTCCATGCACATGATGACAACTTCGTTGCCTTGGAAGGGCCGGGGCAAAGCGTTTTCCCAGGCAAAGTGGCCGAGCTTCGGCAGCGTGTAGAGCACGTTGTCGATGATCGCGACCTCGAGGCCGCCTTTGCCGTCGAACGTGGCCGCTCCCGACGATTCTTCGCCCGCGAAATAGATGGGGCGATCAAAACCCTCCGCGATGCCCGCGAACGCGCCGGAGCAGAAGCGGGCGAAGCCGCGCGTCGAGTTGGCGGACGTCGGAGCGGGGAGAACGAGCCCTTTTTCCACGTCGAAGACCCAGTCATAGGCACGCTCGCCCGAGAGGACGGACCCGTTCGCGGCGAGCGTGTATTTGGAAACGAATGCGCCGCGCTCAAGCGGTCCGGGAATCGTCGCCTGGGACTGCACGGTGTTTCCGAGCTCGTGATTCAAATACAGCGTGATCGTGCCGTCACGGTTGCTGTGCGCGCCGATGCCGTCGGGGATCCCAACCATCTGATAGTCCTTGGTCGCATCGCTGCTTTCGGGCACCTTGTCACCGACGCTGAGAATGGGAACGATTTCGTAGGGTGAGGATGCCGTCGGCACGACGTAAGGTTTGATCGACGTAAAGAAACCTCCGCCGGTGAACCGCTGCACGGCGCCCGTGCCGATGTCGGGATTGTCTGTGAAAAAGCCGTCGATCCCGGCCGCGAGATACGCGAGGATTTCGCCGCGGAGATCGCCGGGTTCGATGGGGTTCGCACTGCTGTCGAATTGATTCGGCAGAAAGGTGTTTTCGCGGCGGTAGGTGTACGGGTGCACCAGCAGCCCGACGGCGTGGGCGTCGGGGACGAAGGAGGTGGGAGTCGCGCCGAGATTCGCGCCGACCATCGGAATGACGCGGTTTTTGTTCGGACCGACGCCGTTCGCATAGGTCGCGATTTGGGCGAGGCCGGCCGCCGTCCCCATCTGATCGTAAGTGGTGGGATTTCCCGCGGCGGTGAAATCATACGGCTGGCCGCTGCCGCCGAAGAGCTGAACCAGCGGCACGGATATATCAGGGCGCAGGTTGATCTCCTTTAAATTCGCGACCTCGAAGGACTGGATGAACACCGCCGCATCCGCGCCGGCAAGACCGTTTGCCTTGAGGGCATTGATCAGCGGTTCTTCGAGCGAGAGCCCGATGGAGTCGTGGTAGGTGGGGTGCTTCGTTTCGGGATAGATGCCGATCGTCCGGCCGAGCAGCGCCGTCTGCGTCTGCGC
Organism: Opitutaceae bacterium; assembly: GCA_039928635.1. Classification (GTDB taxonomy): domain Bacteria; phylum Verrucomicrobiota; class Verrucomicrobiia; order Opitutales; family Opitutaceae; genus DATAKE01. The sequence goes on from JBDSSU010000472.1 coordinate 7,566, forward strand.
GAGCGTGATGACTTCCTGGAGGGTCGGAATCTCGAACTGATCGTTGAACGCGACGTTGGCGGGCCGAATGGCGGGGATGCGCTCGCGAGCTTTGAGGGTTTTGATTTCAGCGAGCGTGAAATCCTGCGCCCACCAGCCGTTGAGCGGAATGCCATCGAGAATCCGCGTCGTGCGGCGAGCGGCAAACTGGGGGAGCTCGGCGACATTCGTCGTCGCCTCGCCCACCGTGTTGGTCGCCTCGTTGTAGATCGCGAGGAGCGGCTCGTGGCGGGCGATGAGCACCCCATCCTTCGTCGAGACCAAATCGGGCTCGATAAACTGGGCGCCTTGTTCAATCGCGAGTTTGTAGGCCGCGAGCGTGTGCTCGGGGCGGTAGCCGCTGGCGCCGCGGTGACCGATGACGACGGGAGTTTGACCGTTCAAGGCCGTTTCGGCCGGCACGGCAGAAGGGAAAATGCAGGCCAGGAGAATTGTCCCGATCAGCAGACGAGGGTGTTTACGGGGGATGGATTTCATGCGTTTTTTTGAAAGGCCAATCGGAACTGCCCGGAAACTTCCGGGAGACGTGGGCCCGCGAGAGGAAACACCCGTGCGGTCACATTCCGCAGTCGATTGCGTGACGCGGGCGTTACTTCGTTTGGCCGCCGATGCCCCGCCAGTTCATACCTCCGGTGAGCTCTCAGCATCAGCGCGGTGGGTATCGAACTCTCAGCACCCGGCTTCGCACCCTCACTTCGCTCCGCACAGTCGGATCAAATCGGCGCGCACCGCGGCGAGTCCCTTGTAGGTGGCGAGGGCGTCCGGCATCGTGACGAGCGCACGGCGCAGTCCTGCCCGGAGCAATGGGCCGGCGAGAATCTGTTGAAGCGGGACCACGCGCACGTGAATCCCGAACAAAATCCCGCCGGTGGCGGGCAGCGCGGCGAGGATCTGGTCCTCGATGCGAATCCAAGTGCGGGCGGGATCGAGCGGCGCAACCAAGCGTGGGCGCTCGAGTGCGGGGTGCATGTTCAGCTCGGGCGTCGCGGCGAGCCCCCAGTTCGCTCGCTCGAACGGCGCACCAGGCCGTAGCTTTTGGAGAAATTGCCCGATGGACGGCGCGAGCGAGGGATTGAGTCCGGGGACGACGCCGTGAATTTCATCAAGCGTCAGATTAAATTTTTCGGCCAACGCCCACGAGGACGGGAGACACACGGCGCCGGCTCGCACACGAAAATTCCCATTGTCATCCGCCGCCATGAGCATGAAGTCCGGCTCCAATCGCCCGCCGAGATACGCCAGCCGTTCGGTCACATTGCCGTCAGCTGGTTGCACAGCGTCCACCCATTCGTTCGCGAAACGCTCAGCTTCGGCGACCAGTGGTCCGGCGCCTGCCTCGCCGACGATGTAGCGGGCGGGATCAGTGCCGAGCCAGCGCCGTCGCTCGGCGAGAACGGTGGGATCAGGCGTACCAAAAAACGTCGCGAGGTTTCCCTTCCGCAGCGTCAGGTGGAAGCGGTAATCCTGATCGGGAAACAGTTCCGACAACGATATCGGCATAGGCGAGGGTTGGCGTGAGAGACGAAGAGGGACAAAGAAAATAGAGTGCGATGGAGCAGGCCGGTCGCGAAAGGGCGAAGTGGGTGAAGGCAGGACTAACCGAGTTTCCACCGAAGAATCGTTCAGAAGAGAGCCCCGCAACCGGCCGACCTCCATCAAAGCATGAGCAAAAAAACGGGAGCACCACTCCCTGATACCGGGCGCATTCAGGAGCGCGGAAACCAATTCATGCCCTGCTTGGGACGGCCGGGTATCGATTTCAGGATCTGGCGCCTCGTTGCTTGCGCGACTCGCGCCCGGTTCTACGCTCCGCACCACCCCTCCTGCTCATGGCGACTAAAGATCCACGTGTTGACTCGTACATCGCGGAGTCCGCTGAGTTCGCGCAACCGATTTTGCGGCACCTCCGAAAATTGATTCACCAAGGATGTCCGGCGGCGGTGGAAACCATCAAGTGGGGCTGCCCCTTCTTTGATTATCACGGCCTGCTCTGCGGCTTCGCCTCGTTCAAGGCGCACTGCTCGCTGTTCTTCTGGCGCGACATCGATGTCAGCCAGTGGCTCGACAAAACCAACACGGCCGGAGCCGGCATGGGACAATTCGGCAAGATCACCTCGTTCGCTGATCTGCCGAAAGCCTCCGTCCTGCTCGCCTGTGTCCGCACCGCGGTGGAGCAACGGGATGCCCCGTCTTCCAAAACGAAGCGCGCCCCCAAACCCGGAAAAGAACTACCCGTGCCAGCCGATCTGAAGAAGGCGCTCGCCGGCAACGCCAAGGCGGCGGCGACGTTCAAGGCTTTTGCGCCGAGTCATCGCCGCGCTTACCTCGACTGGATCTCAGACGCCAAGCAGGCCGCGACGCGAGAGAAGCGTCTCAACACCACGATCGCATGGTTGACCGAAGGAAAACCCCAGAACTGGAAATATCTGGAGCAACGAACGGCGAAGTAGCCGCAGGCTCGTGAAGCTTCCGCCACGAGGCCATCGCGGACGCGTCGCACGCGAAGCCGAAGCTTCAGCGCACGCCTCCTTCCCTTACGTTGCGGAGCAAGGCCGCGAGATTCTGAAACTTCGGATGTTGCGCGGCCTCCGCGGCGACGAAGTCGATCGTCCACTGCCGGGTGAGCCGTCGCGGACCGTCGCTCGACGGATGGTCTTTCACCTCCAGCGCCGCAATTCGGGCAGCCAGGTGATGTTCCAAACGCGCCAGAAAATCGAGGTCAGTCATGCACGATTCTACGTTTCACGTCCTGGTTCGCAACCGGCGGCCCACCTCAGGGATGAGTTGCCGCGAGCGAACCCCCGTCGCTCCCCCACCTCTTCAAGCCGGCTTCGTTATTTGTCAGACGGCGCGCTTTACCGGTTAAGGATTATCTCCGAGGAAAAGACAGGCAGCCCATTGCAGTTGTGACGAGTCCCGCTACCGGTGAACTCGAAATGGCGGACAAGAATTCTTCTGACGCGGCCGGCGATTCGAACGCCATCACCAAGGCGCTGCGGAATCTTGTCTCCCGGGTCCCGACCTCGACTGAACCTGCCAGCGAAGACCCAAACCGACGGGCGGGCGCGATCGCGAGCTCGGCGGCGGTGAGAGCGGCGGCCATCTCGGGTGCGTTCGCGTTGCCTCCGGGTCCCCTCGGACTGGCAACCATTCTGCCAGACCTCATTTCAATCTGGCGTTTGCAGCAGTCGATGGTGGCCGATATCGCGGCGGCCTTCGGCAAGTCGGCGTTTCTCCGGAAAGAAACCATGATCTATTGCCTCTTTAAACAAGGGGGCGCGGCTCTCCTGCGTGATTTGGTGGCGAGAGCCGGGGAACGTTTCCTGATTCGGCACACCGCCAGCAGAACCATCGAGCAGACCCTCGAAAAGATCGGAGTCAGGGTCACGCAGCGAGTCATGGGCAAGAGCCTGTCGCGATTAATTCCGATCGCGGGTGCCGTGATGGTCGGGACGTATGCCTATCGCGATACCGCGCGAGTTGCCGCCACGGCGATCGAGCTCTTCTCGAGGGATCTTCAGCTGGAAAACACCCCGGAAGGATAGCCGTCAGCGCAGAGGATGGGGCGGTTGCTGCCACTCGGCCGCATTCCCGGTCCGGGCGTGAAGAACCCGTAAAGCGATTCGCCACGGAACGTCAGGGCACAGGTCCTGCAAATGAAGGCACTCATGAATGCAAATCCCTTCAGCGTGCCATCGGCGGTGCATCCGTTGACGGCCTCTTCCGGCGCAGGCGTCAGCTCGAAATCGATTTACGGCTCTGTTGGTTTTTCTTTCGCACGGTCAGCGTTGTCCGACGAGCGACGACTCAATCGCCTCCGACATGATTCCCTGATTCGAAATTCCGATGAACTTGTCCTGCGAGTGAGCGCCTTGCTGGGGCGGTCTTCTGCGTCGTGCTCACCTTAAGCTAAGCTAAAACTGGAACGGCAACCGAAGCCTGGGCGCGGACCGACCCGCGCTCGCGAAATTAAAGGTGTTGAGCTCGTCGCGTGACATTTCATCGCTGCGCGCCCCCGCCATGCGGAAGACCGCCCCTACCCCGGTGACGGGAATCAGACTACACGCCGAGGCGCGACCCCCTCGTGGCCGCCAAGGTCTGTCGCAGGGTGTGCAGTAATTCATCGGCGTGGCGCGCTTCGTCGGGTGACACCAATTTCTGGTAGCTCAGCAGCGTTTTGGTCGCGGCGGCGGGCTCGTTGTTGATCGACTGCACCAGTGCGAGGTTGAAGAAAATGTTGGCGAAGGACGGATCCACTTCGGCCGCCATTTCGTAATGGATTTGGGCCAGGCGAAAATCGTTCAGCTCAAAATAGAGATTCGCCAGGTTGTAGTGCGCCTCGGAGTGGCGCGGGTCGTGTTTCAACGAGGTCGTAAAACAATCGAACGCCTTGGCCGTGTTTCCCTTTTTCGATTCGATGATGCCCAGATTGCAGAAGGCATCGGGCACGCAGTCCTGACTTTCAATCGCCTTGGTATACAGCTCGGCGGCCTGAAGGTCGCCACGCTCGTCGGAGAGCAGCGCTTGCTCGAACAGGCTCTGGCCCTGGCCGCTGCTCGAAAATCGAGCCGTCGCAGCGAGAAACAGATCGAGTTGATTGGGATCCTCCACCCGCCGCACGCGTTTGCGCACCCGGCTATAGCCGAGTTTCACGGCGTCTCCCGGAAACTTTAAAATTTCTCCCATGACTCAATCCAACGCACGCCGCCTGTCGCCCCAGCGCAAGTGAAGAATCCAGCGGCGCCTCGCCCGGCGCCTGCTGCTGGTTTCTGCGGTGCTCCGCGCTGAGAGCCAAAGCGACCGCTACTTTACCTTAAGCCACCTTCGGCTTCTTCTGCTTCGCGGGTTTGGCTTCGACCGCTTCGACGACGGGAACGGCGGGCTTCTTTTCGCCTTTCGCGCGTTCCATTGGCTTCTTCTTCGCCTTCGTCTGCTCGATGCTCTGTTTGAGCGCGGTCATGATATCGACCACGGGTCTCTCCACTTCCGGAGCGACGACCACTTCCCGTCCCGCAATCTTTGCCTCGATCATCTCGCGGAGGGCGTCGCGATAACGATCGGTCAGGTCCATTTCCGCGAGGTTCGACGCCATCGATTCCACGAGGCTGATCGAGAGCTTCAGCTCGTCCTTGTTCGCTTCCCGGCGCTCGAGCTGCGGAACGTCTTCCATCTTCCGGACTTCATTCGGCTGACGCAATTTGTAGAGCATGATCCCGCCATCCTGGGCCGAAATCATCACGGTCTCCTCACGATCACGCAGCACCACTTTCCCGATACCCACCTTGCCGCTCGCCTTCAACGCATCGCTCAGGAGCGAATAGGTTTTGGCGGCAACCGGACCATCCGGGCCCGCCAGGTAAGGCGCCTCGTAGAGCGTGGGATGAACTTCGGTGGCATCAATGAAGCCCTCGATTTCGATGACCTTCGTGCTCTGCAATTTGATCTTCGCAAAATCCTCCGACGAAACGATCACGTACTGCTCCGGCTCGAACTCGTAACCCTTCACAATTTCCTCCGACGTGAGCGACTTCCCGCACTTCTTGCACTTCTTCTCATAGCCGACGGCGCCGTTATCCTCCTTGTGCAACTGCTGGAAGCGGATCGTCTCCTCGGTGTCGACCGCGTTGTAGATCCGCACCGGGATCGTCACTAACGAAAACCGAATATGGCCTTTCCAGATTGATCTCATGATGTACCTCGTTTCGTCACGTTCAGTTGATTTATAACGTCAGATCCGGCCGCAGCCTCAGGAAAACCGGCTCGCGAAGGGCGCCTGCTTTGGTCCGGGAAGCAAACTGCACCTCGCATAAGAGTTTGGGTTTAAGCCAAATTGACCGGGTATCGTCAATCGGTTTCTCCGGTATCGGCCGTTTGGTCACTTCCAGTTTCGTGAGTGCACCGGCCACCTCTTTCAGCGAACGGACATCGAAGCCGGATCCCACCTTCCCGACGTATTTGAGCACGCCGTCGCGTTTTTCCGCCAGGTGCAGTGCGCCGAAACTCGCGTTCCGGTCGCCCTGGCCCCGCGTATAACCAATGATGATGCACTCAACCGCCTGACGGGTTTTGATCTTCAGCCACGCATCGCTGCGTTTGCCCGGCAGGTAGGAACTGTTCCGTTGCTTGGCGACGATTCCCTCCAGCCCCAGCTGGCGCACCGCGGCGAAAAAGGCCGGGCCATCCTCCATCGCCTCGCTCACCCGATAAGCGGGATGGCTTTTCACCACATCGCGCAGCCACTCCCGCCGTCGGATCAACGGCTCGTTCACGATCGGACGACCATCCAGGTAAAGGCAGTCGAAGAGATAACAAACCGCCGGGTGTTTGGCCCGCGCGCGCTCGATCCCGCCCGGAGTCTTCTGCTGCATCCGATGGATCACGTTTTGGAAATTCGGTTTTCCGTCCGCGTCGAGGCAGACGATCTCACCGTCGAACAAGCCCGACGTCGCGCGCAAGGCTTCGTCCGGAATCAGCAGCTCGGGAAACTGCTGCGTCATCTCCATGCGATTGCGCCCATTGATCCTGAGCGTCCCTTCATCCAGTGAAATCAGGGCGCGCAGCCCGTCCCACTTCACTTCGTAGAAATAGTCGCCCGACGCCGGCGGCGCAGCCGCGAGTTGAGCCAACATCGGTTCAACCGGACCGCTCAGCCAATCCGTCTGCGGATTATCCACCCGCTCGAGCAGCCACTGATTATCCTTGGTCCGATGGGTGCGGTATTCGGCGTTCAGCTGGCGCGACTGCAGGCGGAAATAAAATCCGTCCTTCTTCTCCTTCGTGATCTCGTAACGCCCCTGCGCGAAGATCCACATCATGCCGCCGCCATATTCCCCTTTGGGAATCGCGCCCTCGAAGTTCACATAGGCGAGCGGGTGATCCTCCACGTTGACGGCCAGGCGGCGGATCCCCGGCCGCGGCGGCAGCCCCTTGGGAACCGCCCAGGATTTCAGCACGCCGTTTTGCTCCAGCCTTAAATCATAGTGCAGCCGCGACGCGTGGTGTCGGTGCACGACGAATGCGCTCCCGGCGCCCACGATCGCAGTCGGCGGAGGCTCGGGGGTCTTGTGAAAGCTCCTCTTCTGCGAATAGCTCTGCAGTTGATCCGGCGTCTTGTGCTTGGGCGAGTCCGGCTGCGAAACTGGAGACGGAAGCAAATTCTGAATCACGCCGCGCGCGGCAGCTTTGCCCTTGCGGCGAGGGGAACCGGAGGCGGTATGGATCGGCGTCGCATACGCGGCGATGGCTTCCCACGGATCTCCGTTTTCCATGACGCGCTGCGGGACATTGCTCAGGTCGAACGCTTTTGAGCTCTCGAGCGACGCCAGCTCATCCCATTGCAGCGGCGTCGAGACCGGCGCGCCGTCCAATCCGCGCACACTGTAAGCCGCCACGATCGTCTGCGACTGCCGGTTCCGATAAATATCCATCAGCACTTTGCCTCCGCGCGCATCCTTCCTGATCTGCAAGGTCAGCGCCGAGCCGTGTTGCTCGACAAACGGCTGCGCCACCGCCTTGGCCGCCTCAAACGTTTCCGCAAAACTCCACTTCGGCTCGATCGGCGTCAGGACATGCAGCCCTTTTCTTCCGGTCGTCTTCACGAACGGATGATAGCCGAACGTCTCCAGGTGTTCCTTGAACTCGAGCGCCAGCTCGGCGACTCGCGGGAAGGCGTAACCTTCCGGCGGATCGAAGTCGTAGACGATGTAATCGGGCGAATCGAAATGCGGCGCGCGCGAATGCATCTGGTGCAATTCGATGCACGCCAGATTCGCGAGCCACACGAGGGAAGCCTCTTCGCTCGCGAGCACATAATCTTTTTTCTCCGCACCGAGCGTGACGTGCTCAAGCCAGTCCGGCGCCCAATCCGGACGGTTCTTCTGATAAAACGACTCGCCACCAATTCCATCGGGATAGCGAACGAGGGAAAGCGGGCGCCCTTTCACGTGAGCCAGAATCGTCGGCGCGATCTTGAAGTAATACTCGATGAGCTGGGCCTTGATGATCCCGTCGGCGGGATAGAGCACTTTGTTGAGATTCGAGAGTTCGATCTTCCGTTTTCCCACCTGAGCGATCTGTGACGTGCGAGCAGGCATCGCGGATTCGCTTACCCGGCGCTCGCCATGACCTGATCCAGCCAGCGTACCAGCGCATCCAACAACTCAACTCGAATCTCCGGATCTTTTTTTCCCGACCTTGCCGGCACGTGAAACGAGTGATCGGCCTCTTGGAACAGCTTCAGCGTGGATCTTGCCCCGAGCTCCTGACAAACCGGCTCCAACAGCAACAGGTCCGCCAGCTCATCGCGGGTGCCTTGAAGGAAGAGCAGCGGCACCGTGATCCCGAAGAGATGTTTGGCGCGCTCGTTCGAAGGCTTCTTGGGAGGATGGAGCGGAAATCCCAGGAACACCAAACCGCGCACTCCCGGCAGCGGAGCCGCCGCCTGCGCCTGCGACGTCATGCGTCCACCGAATGATTTCCCACCCGCGAAAAGAGGAATGCCAGGCAGGCGTTGCGCGGCCTCCGCCACAGCAGCCCGCACCGCGGCGTGGGCGAGTTTTGGCGGATCGGGTCGCCGCGAACCCTGCTCCATAAAAAGAAATTGATAGCGCAGCGTCGCGACACCGCGCTCAGCCAAACCGTCCGCGATTGCGCTCATAAACGCGTGCGTCATCCCGGCGCCTGCCCCGTGTGCCAGCACATAAACCGCTCGTGCCTTCGGCGGCACCTGTAGCAAACCGGACACGCTCTGCGCATTCTCCAGCGAAATCGAGATGGCCTGCGGATTGGCGGAACTCATCTAGTAAGGGTGCGGCACGGAGCTTAGCCGGAAAAATTCAGGAGAGAACCGCGGATGAACCGGAATGGACACGAATGCCGAGGGAAAGAAATCGGAGCCGAAAAGCCCGTGGACCGTGACCGGTTCGGCGAATGCGAGGAAACTGTTTCATTGCTTCGTTCCGCTCGGAGTATCCGGGTTCATCGGCGTCTATTCATGGTTCAATTGCATCGATCCGGCTAAGCGTGCGAAAAGAAGTACGACTCGCGAACAAGAACGATTCGTTGGCAAAACCAAAAACGATGGCGATCGGCGCCATGCAACGACCGGAGCAGACGGCTTCGTAATTCATGGGGTTCGGAGAAACCTCGGGAGAAGGTAAGGTTTGCCGTGATGAGCGGCTTTGCAAAAATTTCCGGCGACGAACCGGAGCTCCCTAATATCCGTTGCACAAAAATTCGCGCCGATGTCGGCCCAGCCGGGCTTCGTTCGTTGAGTGATTGAACCCACTGAAATCAAAACCCATCGAAAGGAAAATATGCCCACCAGCACCATCCGCCTTCACCGCGTCATTCGGACGACGCCCGAAAAACTCTATCGCGCGGTCCTCGATGCCGACGCCATGACCAAATGGATTCCCCCGTGCGGATTCACGGGGAAGGTTCATCACCTCGATCCGAAGGTTGGCGGCACCTACAAAATGTCGTTTACCAACTTCAGCACCGGCACCTCTCACTCGTTCGGCGGAACCTATCTCGAACTGGTGCCGAACGAACGCCTCCGCTACTCGGACAAATTCGATGATCCGAATCTCCCCGGTGAAATCACCGTGACCATCACCTTGAAAAAAGTTTCCTGCGGGACCGACCTTGCGATCGTGCAGGAAGGCGTGCCGGCGGTGATTCCTGCAGAGATGTGCTACCTGGGCTGGCAGGAATCGCTCACCCAGCTCGCGATGCTGGTTGAGCCCGAAATCCCCAACTGATCCCACACGGCCCTGCGCCGCTCGCCCCAGACGGTTTCGTAATACGTGACAAACCGTCCGGGCCGAATCGTGACCATTCAGGGGTTTCCGAACGCCAGAAGTTTTCGAATGGAGGCGGGTGCGTCTCGATTACTCCCGGCTCGTCCTTGCTAACGCATGCCACCCAAACTGCCCGTTACTGCGCTGCGAAGCAGTACAGGTTCGTGTCGCCGCGGATCAGGAGACGACTTCCCATCGGCACGATCGACGCGATCACGCGGTCGTCAACTTTCGTTTCCGCCAACAACTGAAATCCGCCGTCGATCTGCGCGACGTACACTTTCCCATCCTCGCGCGCCACGTAGATTTTCCCGCCCGCAATGAGCGGTGAGGCGTAGAAATTCGCACTCGCACGTGGCAACGGCTGGGACCACACCGTTTGGCCCGTTGCCGGGTCGATGCAGTCGAGCAGTCCCCGATCACTCAGCACATAAATCTTTCCTTGGTAAACGGCCGGCGTCGGCACGAATGCGCCCGTATCTTCCCGATCCCAGAGGTGATTCGTCGCGGTGAAGTCGCCCGCCCCGCTGAGTTTGACGCCATGAAATCTCGGTCGGCCCTGGTCGGCGCGACCGAAACACACCGCGGCGATCTCTCCCACCACCACCGGTGAGGCGACCGCCGGCCAAAGCGAATTTCCCCCCGGATTGAAATTGCCGCAGGACCAAAGGAGTTTGCCGTCGGCGGCATCATGCACCGTGAGATGTTGCGCGCCCCAGGTGAGAATCCCTTCGCGACCCTGATGCTGGATCACGAGCGGCGTGGTGTAGCCATTATCAATTTCCTGCGGGACCTGGTAGTTGCGCGGTGTTTTCCACCGCAACTCACCCGTCTCCTTGTCGAACGCGGCGAGCCACGATTCGCCCTGATGCATGCGCGCGATCACGACATGCTTTTCCGTGAGAACGGGCGACGTCCCGTAGTCCCAAAACAAACGCACCGGGCCGTACTTCGCGACGAGATCCATCTCCCAGCGGATCGTGCCGTCGAAATTCAAAGCGGCGAACTGGCCGCTCTTGAAGGAAACGAAAAGCAATTTCCCGTCCGTCACCGGTGAAGGATTGCTCCCTGAACCGTTGCGATGCCGGCCTGCGCTTTCACCCCGACCGATCACCGTCTGCCACAATTGCTTCCCCTCGGCGTCGAGGGCGAGCAGCGCGTCCTTACCACCGGCGGGCACGGTCACGTAGATGCGATTATCCCACACGATCGGCGTGGAGGAGCCTTTGCCGGGCAGCGCGATTTTCCAGTGGGGCTTCGCCGCGTCCCACTTCACCGGCAGGTTGGAGGCCAAAGCGACGCCGTGGGCGTTAGGGCCGCGCCATTGGGGCCAATTCGAAGACTCAGCGGCAAACGCGGAGCCGACGGAAAAGAACAACGCGAGCAGACAAGTTTTCGTGTGCATAAGGGGGAGCTGAAGGAGAAAGACGAAGCGTGTCTGGAGACGATCCGGGTGAAAAAAACCCGCCCATCCGCTCAGGTCCTTCACGAAGCCCCGGCCAAAGTACACACCTCGCCGGCGGTAGTTCACGTGGAAACTCAACCAATCCCGCCACGAAAAATCATCCCCGACCAAACTCGCCCGCGCGCGAATCAATTCCCGCGCAAACCGGGAGCCGCCTTGAAAGCTACCACACAAGCGCCGGTCGCCGTGTCCCAAATGCGCACCTCGCCGTCGTAAGCGCCGGTCGCCAACCGGTTCGCCGCCGCATCGCAATCGAGCGCATAAACCCAGTCGTGATGTCCGGCGTAGGGGCGGACTTCCTTCAGCGATTCGAGATCAAATTGTTTCACCAGGCCATCGGCCGAGGCCGCGAAAACCTGGCCGCCCCGCACCATCATCGCGAAAACCTCCTGCTGGAATCCGTGGTCGAGATAGCGGGCGTGGCCGGTTTTCCGAAAACGCTGCTCCATGTCGGCGGCAGTGCCGTTTTCGTCGCGCGCCTTCTCCGGCTCCCAGAGCTGAATCCAGGCCCCGCGCCCCGAACTGAGCGCCACGGGGGAATCGGCGGTGAACTTCACGTTATACACCGGATTCTGCCCGGCGTGAGCGCCGAGGATTTGATTGTGCCCGTTGTAAGTCGTGAAAAGCGTTCCGGTCTCGACCTCGTAAATCTTGACGGTCTTGTCCTTGCTCGCGCTCGCTAGGAAACGGCTGTCGGCGCTGAAGCTCACGCTCGTCACCCAGTCGGCATGCAGCTTCTGGCTCCACAGGCGTTTGCCTCCGTCGGTCTGGTACACGCGCGCGGTGAAATCCGCGGATCCCGCTGCGATCCGCTGCCCATCGTTCTGGAAAACGGCGGAGAGCACGACGTCGTCAAACGTGTCGAGCACGCGGATTTTCCGCCCGCTCGCGAATTCCACGAGCGCCAGTTCCCCGTAATCGCCCGGCGTGCCGCCGCCGACAAGCAGCTGGGTGCCGTCGCGATTGAAGGAAAGTGTCTGAATACGCTGCGGCAGATGACCGAGCCGGCGCAGGAGTTTTCCGCTGGTCGTGTCCCAGACCGTGACCTCCTGGTAACCGCCTACCGCGACTTCTTTTCCGCCGGGGGCGAGCGCGAGGGCGAGCACCGGCACCGGCATCCGGTACGCCGCGGGCGACGCCGGGTGCTCACGCGGAGGGAGCAGCGACTTCAAGTTCGCCTTGGCGTCGGGGCCGTCGAATTTCGCGCCTTGGGCGATCCACTTTCGAAACAGATCGATCTGCGCCGGGGTCAGCGCGTCGTCATCCTGCGGCATGCGGTCGTTTTCATCGGCAGCCGTGATGAGATTAAACAACTCCGATTTTTCCGGATGCCCGGCCACGACCGAGGGATCGCCCGAAGCCCCGCCCCGCATCATTTGCTCGAACGTATGCAGCCGCAGGCTGCCCGAGTCTTTCCGTTCGCCGTGACAACTCACGCAACGCTTCACGAGCAACGGCACGAGGTCGCGCACGAAACTGACGTCCGCGGCGACGGCGCCCGGGAGCGCGGCGACAAAGGCCCCGGCCGCCAGCAAAGGCGCCACGAGGAGACGGGTAACGGCGAGGCGCATCGGCATGGGATTAAGGGATGTCGTAAAACCGTTGGTCATTCTGAGTGAAACGAAGAATCCAGCAGGAGGTACGAAGCCGACACGAAGTGCGGAGATCGAATTGGATTCTTCGCTTCGCTGCTGATGAACGCAGAAGTGGTCTCGCGAAGGATGCAAAGGAAACGAAGAAAAGCCTTCGGCTCCTTTATATCCTTCGCGAGACAAACTCCGAGGATTGGGTGGTTCATGGTGTAGCACGGGCATCTTGCCCGTGTTCCCGAACCCACGGGCAAGATGCCCGAGCTACACAAACGACCCACGCCGCAGAATGACAATGAGAGGACACGATTGAAGACCGTCCTTAATGTTGGAATAGGAATTCGCGGGTATTGAGCACGGACCAGAGCAAATCCATCACGGCTTCGCTTCGCACCGTCGCGCTGGCGAGAAACGCCGTGCCCGACTGGCGCTCGGCGGCGGAGGGGAAGCGCGCGAGCGCGGAGAGGTACAGTTCATCGAGGATCTTGCTGTTATCCATCGCGTCGTAACGGGTCGCCCCCGACTCGACGGCCTGCCGCATCACGGTGCCGTTCAGCAGCTCCAACGCCTGCAGCAGAGTCGGCGCGCTGCTGCGTTCGCAACTGCAGGCCGTCTCGCGCTTCGGCTGGCCAAACGCGGTCATGAACGTTTCCGCCTCAGGATACGGACGCTGCGTCGCGTAATCCATGTACTGCTCCTGCGCGGTGAGCCGCTGCTTGAGCGCGAGGAAGCCCTCGTCCATTTGCGGATAAAGTTCGAAGACGGCGGCCAATTCCTCGGCGGTCCGCTCCGCCGCGGGCTTGGCGAGCACCGGAAGCGCTTGCGGTAGAATCGTCATCTGTGGCGCGACCGCTGGTCCCCGGCCACCACGGCCGCCACCCGCACCGCGACCTCCGCGGCCACCACGGGGGTCGCCCATGCTGAAGCGGAACTGTGCGTCGTCCTCCCGGACGCCGAGCTTCATGACGAGAGACGTCATGCCGGGTTCCAGCGCGAGGGAGACGCGCTTTTCGCCGGCGAGCGGTTCGGTCAGCGCAGGCTTGCCGTTGGCCCAGATCATGCCGTTGCCGCGAACCGTGACCTGCAAGGTCCGCGCGGCCCGGGAATAAATCTGGCGGGAGAGATAGACCGTCGACTCTTTCGGCGCGTCGATCGGATAAGCCTGTTCCGCATCGTTCCATTCCGGGCGCATCCGCCAGCGCCGGCGCCCGGCGTCGAAGCTCGCGGCGTAGTCCACCGGGAACTGCTCCGGACCAAAATCCTCCTCGACCGGTTCATCGCTTTTTTTCGAGGTGAACGGACCGACGGCGTACCAGCTGCCCATCCAAAAATCGCGACCGGCGACCTCCGTGGCCGCGCGCTCGATCCACGCCGGAAACTCCTTTTCCAATTCCAGGCGGCGCCTCTCCATCGCGACATTGCTCGCGGCGATTTGCTCCGGCAGCGACTGCACCGGCGCGAGCGTGCGGGCGGCGATGCCGACGGCGTCCTTGAGTTGCTCCGCGGTCAACAGCCGCGGGCGGGCATGGGAGAACAACAGCTCATCGGATTCGTTGAACGGCGTCGTCGCCATCGAGCGTTGGTACGTCTGGCTGTTGCAGATCAGCCGGATGATTTCCTTCCGGCGGTAACCGCTCTTCACGAATTCGCGGGCGAGCGCGTCCAGCAGCGGTCCGTTGGCCGGCGGATTCGAGGAACGGAAATCGTCGACCGGATCCACGATGCCCCGCCCGAGCAGATGCGCCCAGATGCGGTTCACTTCGACCCGCGCAAAGAGCGGATTGTCCGGCTGCGTCAGCCACGACACGAACGGCGCGCGACGATCCGCGGCGGCCGCGGGCGGCGTCGCCTCCGTTGTGCCCCAGGGCTTCACCGGCTGGTTCGTGGTCGGATGGATGGTTTCCCCGGAGTCGACGAGCCGGACGGTTCCCTGGTCAACCGACGTGCGCGCAAACACCGCAGAGAGGCTGTAGTAGTCGCGCATCGTCCATTTTTCGTAGGGGTGATTATGGCACTTCGCGCATTCGAGCCGGGAGCCGAGGAACAGTTGCGCGGTCATCTCCGTGCGCTCCTGCGCGCCGGGAATCGCCACAAAGAAATTGGCCTCGGGCACCTTCCGCGTGTCGCCGGTCGCGGTGAGAAGTTTTCGCGCGAATTCGTCGTAACGCATGTCCCTTCGCTGCGCGTCCACCAGCCACGCGGAAAACGATTCGGCGCCCCCATCCTTGAGCCGCGTTTTCGAAACGCGCATCAGGTCGGCCTGCTTCTGCGCCCAGAAACGCGCGAACGCATCGCCGGCCAGCAACTCGTCCACGAGCTTCGCCCGTTTATCGGGCGCCCTGTTCCCGATGAACCGGCGCGCTTCCTCCGCCGTTGGCACGAGGCCGGTGAGATCGAGGTGCACGCGGCGGAGAAACGTCGCGTCGTCAGCCGTCTCCCCCGGCAGATATTTGAGTTGCTTCAGCTTCGCGTTGACGAGCGTGTCGATGAAATTGAATTCCGCCGACGCCTTCCACGCGAAGTTCGGCACGTCTTCGATCATGGTGAAATAGACCGACTGCAGTTGTGCAAGGTAGCGGACGCTGACCGCCGCCTGGCCGCGGTGTTTGCCGGTGACCAAGCCACGCGGGTCAACCGTCACGACTTCCTGGCTCGAGGTGTCGAACGTCGCGATGGCCGTGACGTCGCGCACGCTGCCATCGGAATAATGCGCCATCACGCTGAGTTGTTGCGTGAGGTACGGCGCCGTGAGCACGCGGTCGCTTCCGGGCGTGACAACGATGCTTTCGCACTCGACCGCCGGGATGTCGACATTCGCGCCCTCGGCGATCCACCGGCGCAGGGTCTCGTAAGGCGGTTCGCCGTGGCGGAGGCGTTTGCCGCCAACGTGCGCGAGTTCGAGCAGCGGTTTTTTCAGGAGGAGGCTTTCCTCGGGCAGCAGCAGGTCGAGCCGCCGGCTGAAGCCGTCCCGCGTCAGCGAGCGCTTGTCGATCGTCGGATCGTAACCGAAGAGCGACAGCGTGAAGCCCGCCTTGCCCTGCGGCGATCCATGGCAGGAGCCGGTGGCGCAACCCTGTTTCGTGAGCACGGCCATCGTTTCAAATTTAAACAACACCGGGTCCGGCTCCGCGTGATTCGTGACCGTCACCGGCACCTCAATCTTTTTGCCCTGCCAGGTAATCGTGACGACGGCACGTCCGTCGCCCGCGGCCGCCGCCTGCGCCCGCTCGACCTTCACCACCTTGTCGTTGCTGCTGCGGATTTCGGCGAGATGCGTGACGTCGCGCGCTTCGCCATCGATGCGGGCCGTGACGACGAGCTGCCGGGAGGCGCGCTGACTTTCGAACGTGAGCGCGGCGGGGGAAACTTCGAAGGCGGGCGACGCCGCCGGTGCCGGTACCGCCGCGGCCAGACGGGCGACGCACACGGTCGCCAGCAGCAGCGATCGCAAGGAGGACTTTCGGAAAAGTTGAGCGGTCATGGGTTCAGCCGAAAAGTTCCGGGATGGGGCGGCCTTTGGCCGAGAGGATGATCGGGCGGTTGGCCGCCGTGTGCAGCGGCTTGCTGCGGTCGATGCCCAGCTTTTCGTAGATCGTCGCGGCGTAGTCCTCGATCGTGTAGGCGGTGGAATTCGTGATGTAGCCGCCCTCGCGATCCGTCGAACCGACGAGTTGTCCGCCCGGGACGCCGGCGCCGGCAAACGCGAAGGAAAACGCATGCGTCCAGTGATCGCGCCCCTGGCGGTCGTTGATCTTCGGCGTGCGGCCAAACTCCGTGACGAAGCACACGAGCGTTTCCTCCAGCAGCCCGCGCTGCGACATGTCCTCGATCAGCGCGGCAAACGCCTGGTCGGTCGAGCCCATCATCGGCCAGGTCCCGATGCCCCAGCGTCCCGCGCCCGGACCGCCGTTCGGAATGTTGGTATGGCTTGTCGAGTAGATCGCGTCGTGGTGATCCCAATTCATGTTCGTGCCGCCATCGTAGGACGTATCTTTGCCATCGACCCAGGACTGGCGCGGCTCGCGGACGTCGACCGTCACGAAACGCACACCGGACTCGATGAGTTTCCGCCCGAGCAGATAACACTGGCCGCGGTGACCGTTGCCGTAAGCCGCGCGCATCTGCTCCGACTCGCGCTCGAGGTCGAAGGCCTCGCGCGTCTTCGGGTTGGTGAGCATGTTTTCCGCCTGCTCCAGCAGCGCGTGCATCGCCTCGACATCCTTGACGTGGCCGCCATGCGCGAAGCCAACGTCGAGATTGCTCAGCAGATCGCGCCGGCGCATGAAGCGCTCGGGCGAGATGTCGGCCATCAATCCCAGATTTGGCACCTTCCATTTGGGATCGGCGAGATTTCCGCCGGTCTTGAAGACCGCATAACCCGGCGGCAAAAATCCCGAGCGGGAAGTGGATGCTTGTTCGCTCGTGCCAGGGACCAGAATGTTACTCGGCAGAAACTCGGAGCGCGTGCCCATGATCGATGCCACGACCGAGCTGATATCCGGCATCTCGACCGGGCCGCCCGGCGCTTCACCGGAAAAAATATACTGCGAGCCCTTCGGATGGGAGTCGCCGATCCCGGGGGTCGGCTGCGTCATGCAGCGAATCACGGTGAGTTTATCCGCCACCTTGGCCGTTTTACTTAGCAGCTCGGTGAACTGCATGCCGGGGACGACGGTCGAGATGGTCTTGAACGGGCTGCGGTGCTCCGCGGGCGCGTCGGGCTTGGGATCGAAGGTATCGATATGCGACACCCCACCCTGCTCAAAAATCACCAGGACCTGCTTGGCTTGTCCTTTGCGTTTCGGACCAGCGGGCGTGGCACTCGCGCCTCGCAACGTCGGCAAACTGCCAAAGCCGGCGAGGTGCGCGAGCCCACCGAGTCCAAGGCCAATGAAACTGCGCCGGCGTAAAAGAGGGACGTGATTATGCATCGTTCGAGGAGGATCGTGGGGGGATCCGGAGGGGTGCCGAGGAGGGTTTCACCGGTGATTGTCGACGCAAGTGCAATGAATCGGGAAGCACGGCGTCCACCCTCACCATTTCTGGTGAGGCCGCTTAAAAAACCGGGCGCCCCCCCGCCTTTGCGCCAGAAATCCGCCGTCAACAAGAGGGCTGGGGGCCAACCCGCCACAAGCTCCGGGCGGGATGATGCCGAATCACTTACCGCTTTACCCACCCGATTGTCATCCTGAGCGAAGCGAAGGATCCAGCAGGAGCTGCGTACCCCCGTCGCGAGGTGCGAGTGTCCCAGTGGATTCTTCACTTCGTTCAGAATGACAAAGCAAAGGGCGGTCATCAGCAGCGGAGCGAAGAATCCAGTGCGGTGAAAACAAGCGGGCACGCACATTCATGGTTTCGCTGCGCTGCTGCTGAACGTCTGTTTGTTTTTGTTTTTGTAGGGCGGGGTCTCCCGACCCCGCCGGTGGCGTGCTAAACCGCGGCGGGGTCAGGAGACCCCGCCCTACAAAACAGACGTTCATCAGCAGCGCAGCGAATCGACGCGGTCGTAGACCATAGAGTGATCGTAGCCGTGGATTCTTCACTGCGTTCAGAATGACAAAATGGAGTGCCGAGATTACTAGACGCCGTTTACGGCGCCGTCGGCGTCACTTCATCGGTCGCGGGGAAGAGATCGAAGGCGCGGCTCACCCGTTTGCCGAGCAGATGCTTATCCGCAAACGCGAGCAGGCCGTCCCAGTCGGTGTCGCCAAAACCGTGCGGACGATCCGCCCAGTAGACGCCGATCTTGTCGGGCACCCCGAGAAACGCATAAACGGGCCGCGCGTGCAGCCACGTTTGCTTTACGGCGTTGTGGACGACGTTCCCGTCATGCGTGCCCTCGAGCGCAATCCACGGACGCGGCGCGGTAAGCGCGGGGAACCAGTGCGCGTCGTAGGGCAGCTTGTCTTCCTGGCCCCAGAACTGGTGCAGATTCGGCGAAAACTGGTTGCCGTATTTGCGCACCATCATCGTCAGGCCTTCACGGCCACCGCGGCTTGCGTGCGAGGTGGTCGCTCCACCGCTGAAACGATACGCCGGCGTCCCGAGGCCGGA
>JBDSSU010000473.1:0-9938 GCA_039928635.1 Opitutaceae bacterium
CCACGCCAGCCTCGCCTCCCGCCTTTCTGGCCGCCGGCTTTGACGACCGGGAGGATATCTCCGTCGGGCTGGCCGAAGCGTATCTGCGGTTCAAGAAGGCCGGAGTGCAGGCTGAACTGCATATGTATGCCAACACCGGCCACGGTTTTGGCATTCGCCCGGAGCGCGTCGGAATGTCGCATCAGGAGTGGACGACGCAACTGGTGTCGTTCCTGAAGCAAGGAGGCCTGATCGCCAAGCCAGCGCCAGCGTCGCCGTGACCGATTTCCCACGGGCGAAATTCAGGCCAACTCGGCGAGGTAGTGCATGAGGCTCGAACCCCGGTTTTCAATTTCCAACTGGCACTTCGCTACCGCTCGACATACGTGCGACTAACTCGTCTCGAACACCGAGGCCAGTTTGGCGCGAAATTCGGCTAGATTGAGAGGTTCAAGTTTTCTGCAATCGCGTGGGCGTCGGACATTAGACGCGATTTGCTTTGAAGCTGGCGCCAAGCCCAAGACTGCGCAGGCGATAGCACGCTTTGAACCTCGGTGGTTTTGTTTTGAGACCCTGATACGCATCACCCTGCGGCGCGACCAGAGGTGATTGCGGGCGGAAAATCTGGGTGAGCTTTTCTGCCTGCCAACTCTCGAGCGGGGCGTCGGAGGACAATAGTCGCTCCGACAAAAAACTGACCGATGACCAGGCAGCGTCGGATCGTCCGCCTGAAATCGCGGTAATTCCCCATAGGGCAGTTACGGCCGGCTTTTCGTGGGATGCTTGCTCAAAGGAGTGATCGAATCACCAGGAGCAAGCTGTCCCTTAAAAATGACCAGATTACGTCCGCGGCTCCGGCGTCTCGCCGGATAGAGGATTGCCGAAAAATTTCCATGCCCCTGCGAAATCCAATACCCAATCGTTTGAAGCCGGGTCGCAGGTGGCGGTGGCAACAGCGGATCGGCTTCCCAATCCGCGAGAATTTGGGCGAGCGTAATTCCCACCAGCCGGCGCGTTGCACCGTCGGTCAGGTCCAAGACACGGGCGAGTTTCACGTCGGCCGCGAATCGTAGCTCTCGGCCAAATCGGGATCGAGCCCAGCTTTTGCCGCGTAGTAGCGGAACTCGGCTTGCGCGGTTTTCTTTTCACCGACAGGTGCAGTCTGCCGACTCCGACCGGATTGCATCGGCCCGCGCCTCTTCCCGCCCACAAGTGCTCAAAGGTGAGGTTGCGGACCACATCACCGCCAGGCATCGCCCGAAAAGCCGGGTCCGCGTAGGGGACCGCCGGAGCGGAACGGAGCGCGGCATGGAGTTGAGGATCGTCTGCGGGAATACTCATCCACCAAAATCACCCGTGAGCATTTGATCCACTTTCTCCGCGACCACTTCCAGTTTACCGGCTTTGAATAGATCCTCCGCGCTGTGGTTGGAGAAAAGCGGAAGAGGCCGACGGAACCACTTCCGCAAATCGGCAGGTGCCTTGAATTGCGGATGCGCCCGCAAGCGCGCGATGCCCTCAAAAAGCTTGAGCACTGGCTGAGCTTTTTCGCTGTCCGGGTTCTGATCCAAACCTTGCTTGCTGATGCCGGCGGCATCGGCAATCGCCGTCATCCTGATACCAAATAGGTCTCTGACTTTCTCGGCGTTCAGTCGCCCGGTGGCATCGTCACGCAAGTAGTCGGACTCCGGCGTTGGGAGGATCCCGACCAGAAGCAGTCGTCGCTCCCGCATCGCCAATCCTGCCCAGAAACTCCTTCCCATCCTGGTCAAAAGCTGTGAATCCCCGGCCGGCCCCCGCGATTTTGTATCCAGGATATAAATCATATCCGGCGGCGTGATCGCCGCAAACTTTCCGAGGAATCCCGGAGGGGTGGAGAAATGATTTGACTATGGGAATGTAGCTGAACGGAACTGGCGCACGCGCTTGGTTGGAGAAAGCGCCAGGTTCCCATGCCAGACCACGCGACCTCAGTACTCAAATTCGTCTCGGTTCGCCCCAGCGTTCTCTACGATCTGACGAAGAAAGATGCACTCCTGGTGACAGATGGACGGCTTCGGAAGCCGGCTCCGCTCATGGCCATCGATTCGAACCCGACGACCGACCTGCAAGCCGCCGGCGGTTCGACGGTAACCAACTACATCCTGCAGAAGATGCAGATTCTTCTGCCTCTCTGTCAGAACAACAAAGACGTTCGCGACTACAGCAATAGCCTCGCGGAGGAGGTGAAGACCTATTTCGGCATCGATGAGAAACCGGGCGCGGGCTATCTCCACCGTATTCCCGAACTGATCCGGGCGCACGCGGGGAGCGAAGCGCTCGATCCCCAGGCTTTAGTCGAGGAGCTCGAGGCGACAATCGGGGCCGATTTCGCCGGCATCTCTCTCGGTGAGTACGTTTATCGCGAGGCGGACAACGGATCGCATTTCTGCATCGCGCTCGGATTTCTTTTTGACCGGCTGTATGTGCTCTACCTCGCCAAGCGCTTGTACGCGGTCAATCTCGAGTTCGTCATGGACGCGATCCGCGGGCTCAACGTGGTCTACGCCCTGGCCAAGCGCCCTCCAGCAAAGTCCCCCAGGCCAATCACCGAATGTGCTTCGGTCCTCATGGGGCACGATCCCGAGCCGAAATCCGCCGTGATCGATCAGCAGCGACTTCGTGAGCTGATGAACGCCGTGGTGACCGTTCATCCCCTCTTCGCCTACCTGCTCGCCTATTACCGGCCCTTCAATGTCCTGCGTCCGGTCGGCATCGGCGACCTCATGGTGGTGAAGCAGTGGCTCTGCAAATACGAGACCGGCGAGATCGCGCACATCGAGAATGTACTCAAGGGCGAATCCAAGACGCGTGTTCACCGATCGCTCAATCGAACCGAGCAGTTCTCCATGAGCAGCGAGGAGTCGGCGGAGGAGACGAGCAAGGACCTCGAGACCGCCGATCGCTACGAGCTTTCCAAAGAGGTCGAGGCGACCGTGCAGGAAAATCTGAGCGGCGAACTCGCCGGCACCGTCAGCGGCTCGTACGGGATGGTCCAGTTCTCCGTCAGCGCCGGAGTCGCGTACTCGCAGTCCTCCAGTGAGTCGAGCCGCGCCACGAGCAACTTTGCGAAGGATGTGATCGCGAAGGCTACCTCCCGCATCGAGCGTACGGTCAAGTCGGAGCGGAGGCTGTCGGTGGTCGCCGAGACCGAAGAGACCAACACGCACGGCATAGAAAACGCCCAAGGCACCGACCACGTCGTGGGGATCTACCGCTGGCTCGACAAGCACTACAAGGCGCAGGTCTTCAACTACGGGAAGCGCCTCATGTTTGAAGTGCTTGTCCCCGAGCCCGGGGCATTCCTCCGCTACGCGGCGATCAAGAACAAGGTGGACGATGCGGCACCGCAGGCACCCACCGCGCCGCCAAAGCCCTCGCTGACGGTTTCTGGCATGAGCCAAACGGTGGTCGACAAGTACGCGGCCAAGTATGTTCTGCGGGATCTGGAACCAGAGCCGAGCGCGGTCATGCGGCCGAACGGCACGATTCAGCAGAGTGGCCTGCCTACTACTGCCGTTCATCAGATGGTCATTGCGGTCCCCGAGGGCTACGAGGCGGCCTCAGCGGAGGTAAAGGCGGCAGGGACTAATTTTATCGGTAACAACGTGAGCTATGAGCTGAACCTGCTTGTAGCCGGGGGGATGACGACTCTTTGGAAATCCCCAACCGCCGGGGCACGTGTCGGCCAACGTGCTGGCGTATTCGATCAACGTCGTCCTCGTCTGCAATCGCACCGCGACCCACCACCAGGCTTGGAAGATCAAAACCTACCACCGGATTAACAACGCCTACGAGGATCTCCTCGCCAAGTACGAGGCCGCCTTGTCCCTCTACCACCGCCAGCTCGATGCCTACAATGCGCGGAAGTCACTGGAGATCCGGGGACTGAATCCGAAGACGAACGAGGAGATGATCCGCATCGAACTCAAAAAACATGGGATCACCCTGATCGCGCGTGAGTTCGACACTGATTCCACGGACGACACCGTGTTTGACGCGATGACCGAGTCCGCCCTCCGTCCTCCTGCGATCGACATCGGTGAGGCGGGGCGCGAGGCGCCGCTGGTGCAATTCCTCGAGCAGGCGTTCGAGTGGAATCAACTCACCTACCTCCTGTATCCGTATTTCTGGGGGAAAGGTAAGAACTGGCTTGAGAGCCAAAAGGCGTACAGCGAACCCGATCCCGTTTTCGGCCGTTTCCTTCAGGCGGGGTACGCGCGCGTGCTGCTTCCGGTTAAGCCAGCTTACGAAGAAGCGGTCCTCCACTTTCTGTATACGCGCGAGCCGTGGACCGGGGGGCCCACGCCGGGAATCTACGATCCGCTCTACGTGTCGATCCACGACGAGATCAGAAACAGCACGGACGACCTCCAAGGCGCCGAACCGTCGGGGACGTCATGGCCCGTGGTCATCCCCACGTCTCTCGTCTATCTTCAGCAGACGCCTGCGCTGCCAACGTTTCCCACCTAAACCGGTGAACACCCACGGCCACCATCGTGTGGCGGACGAGGCCGGACTGCCTCGGCTCCGGCAGGCTTTTGCGGACCTCGGGGTGAAAGATGTCAATCTCACGGCCTTCTATCTCGGGAACTGGCTGACCGACCTGAGCCAGGTGCTGGATCCCAATCCCGGCCTGCTGTCATTCCTCGCCGGCGAGATCGGTGACAAGATTGATCAGGAGATGGGCCCTGTGCTGGCCGCACTGCACGCGTTTGTCGACGAGCAGATCGGCGCCGCCGACGTACCGGGAGACACCCCGCCCAGCGGCTATCTCGATGAGAAGAGCGCCGCGTGGATCAAAACCGCCAAGGCGGCCATGAACTCGGTGGCCAACGAAGGCGTGAAGGATTTCGGTCACGCGATGAAACAGCTCGTCCAGCTGCTGGCCGGCATGGGCAAGAGTGGCTCCCCGGGTCTCAACGATTTTCTGACCGCCGCCGTGCGCTTCACCGCCTACAAGAAGTTCGCCCATCCGGACAAAAAGCTGGGAAAGCCCGGGCTGGACTTCCGCGTGTTCACCGAGGTGTTCGACCGCAACTTCACCCAGTACTTTCCGCACGAACACGTGGACCGACCCCATTGCGACAGCACGCTCGACCCAAGCTGCGTCGCGAGCTGGGGTCCGGAGGCGGCGCTAAAAAGCCCAAAGCGGCTCTTCGCCAACCGGCTCGCGAACGACAAGTACAGCGGCGGGGACAGTGATCCCTCGATCTACACCTTCCTCGAAGAGACTCGACGCGTGGTCAGCGGGGCCCTGGCTCGCCTCGACCGCGACTGGGCCGCCGTCTATCTCACGACCGGCTCCGACCACTCGGGCGACACCGCCTTCCATGCCGGCCTCGCCGACCTCGGCCACGCGCTGCATGCGGTCGAGGACTTCTTCGCGCACTCGAACTTCATTGAGCACGCCGCCGCGCTGCGGGGTGAGAAATACCTGCGCGGGCAGCTCTATGGCGACGTTCGCTCGCAGCCGTCCTCGCGGGCGACGCTCGCGGTCTCACAATCCGATCACGCCGCCGTGAAGGTGATGCGGCGCCTCAAGCGCTACGCGCCCGGGATCGAAACCCAGGAGAAGATCGGGTGGGCCTTTCTTCCCGACGAGCACAGCATCGTCACCGGGTACTTTGATGGCTGGGACACGCTGATGAGTCTGCTGCACGCCTTCGAGGAGCTGTTCCCTCCGCCCGAGCCGGTGGACGCTGCGGACATCGTCACTGACTACTTCCGCCGTTACGCCGCCGACCGGGTTGAGGAGGTGACCGGTCCGCTGGCCGCGATCGTCGCCACGGTCAAAGGAGAGACTGCCGAAGGAAGACTCAGTCGAGAACTCGGGATGCTGCTCGAATACTACTCCGCGAACCTAGACCTCGATGCACTCGACGTCACGGCCGCCAAGAACGAGATCTCCGCAAAAATTAAGCGCGACCGGCTGTTCCCGGGCGTGCCACCGGCCATGATCAGCACCATCGTCGTGCTCGTGTTTGGATTGGTGGACCGCCGGGCCGTGAGGAACCTTCAGGCGGGTCGCATCGGTTGGAACCTCTACAAACTCAGCAAAGCGCTAAACGAGCTCACCGAGAATCCCCTCAAGTTTCTCATCGAACCACTGAAGATCCGTGAGCGCGAAGGGGCCTGGTTCCACCTGAAGTTTGCGACCCGCTGGATCAACAAGATCGTCCTCGATCCTCGTTTCGACGCGCTTCGCTTCGGACTCCGTACCCGAGTGCACGCGGGGCTGGGGGGGTATCGCATCGGATCTCACTCCCTGCTTGCGAAGGATTATCACGACGAGCCGTTGTTTCCGCAGGCGTTCAACTGCGCGCGTTCCCTGCACTGGTACATCGTGGATAACCTGTGCCGCTGGGGCGACCAGGAGTGGTTGAAGAGCGCGGCGGAGGACGGTCGCTGGGTCGACTGGCACGAACTGCTCGGCCATTTTCTCAAACATCCACGCACCTACGCGCCCAAGCCAGTGGTGAAGCAGGAGGTCATCGAGATCCACGGATTCGAGTTCCACCAAGTCGAGCTGGAAGACGAGACGTTCCGGAGCATCGCCAGCGCGAGCGCGCGCAAGATCGCGGCCACGCGCAGATATGCGAGCTACGAGGAACTCCTCCTCGCGAACCTCTATCAGGAATCCGGGCTCTTTCGCTTCGATCCCGTGGGCGGGACCCGAATCGACGAAGAGCGCGTCGCCGAACTCGTCATCAACGCGAGAATGGGGTCGCGGGACGACACCGGCCGCTCCTACCGTCTGCGCCGGGGGCTCACGCTTTGGGTCCCGTTCACAGTGGATCTGCCACTCGACAGGCTCGAAGGCTCCCTTTGGTTCGCCGATATCATGGATTTGCCAACCGCGGAGTGGCAGCGGCAAATCGCGAGCTACAGTGCGGCCAAGTCACGCATGACGCGGCCGCCCTATCAGTATCACGAGATGAAGTACTTTGCGGCGGCCGGCCGGGCTTCCGCGGAGAAAGTGCGCGATCGGTTCATCGCGGAAACGGAGGCGCTGCGGGGGCAGCTGGAGGAAACGTACGGAGTACTGAAGACACGACCCGGACGGGTCTTGGCGTCGAAGCCGGGGTAATGAGCCCCGCATGGCATGGTGAGCCCGAGGCGGCGCGAGTCATTTTGCGGTCGGCGCAGGCTCCCCCGTTACCAGCCAGCGTACCTCGTAGGTGAACGAGTTTTCCGTGCCGCTGACATCCGGGTGAAACGGGATATCCACGGCGATTTTCCTGACGCTTGTCGGCAACCGGAGGCCGAGAAAGACCCGCTGGCCGCGGATTATAGCACCCAGGCGAACCTTCCCCTCCGGAGCCTGTGGCGTAACCCGCCAAGATTGCTCCCAGCGATGGCCGTAACGAGATTCGGAAACCGCGATGCGAAGCGTCGCTTCACTCTCAGGGCACCTGAACAGAGTGGGCATCCGGGCCGCTCAACCCGCACGCTCCAACGAAAAAAGCTGGGCGTTTGAGAGCGATCGCACCGATGAGAATCAAACCTATGCCCGCAAATATCGCGGAGCCTTTGCTCGATCGCTTGGCCCGGCGAACCTCACGTAAGTTTACTTCGTCGCTCTCCACCCAGGGTCGAAAGTCGTGCTCATTGGATGAGGCGCCGCCCGCTCAGCGCAAGCGCGTGGAAGCACTCCCTTTTCTCTTCCAGAGTCGAAGCGCCACCGAAATCGCCACCGCAAACAAGAGAAAAACGAGAGCGGCAAACAAAGTCGCGTAGACCACCAGTGCGGCGACCACACCGGTGATCACAGCAATGACGGCGACGAGGGCAAAACGGGTGGCGGTGAGTTTC
This sequence comes from Opitutaceae bacterium, assembly GCA_039928635.1. Taxonomy (GTDB): domain Bacteria; phylum Verrucomicrobiota; class Verrucomicrobiia; order Opitutales; family Opitutaceae; genus DATAKE01. The sequence goes on from JBDSSU010000473.1 coordinate 7,834, forward strand.
ATTTTGGGCGGATCAAAAATGAAGCTGTTTAGCCCGCGGACGGGCCGGGCCGCTCAATGCACCAACGCTATCACGATGGCCGCCACCGCCACGCCCGACGCGACGATCGCGACGACGAGGCAGAGCTTCATTTTCTTCTCCTGGGCAGCATTGACCGCATCCTGGGCGCGAAGCTCCTCGGCAATCGCCTGAGTTTGCTCCGCCAGCTTCATCGTGACCGCCAAGCTGCGGATCAACTCGTCCTCGAGCTTCCGCAGCCGCTCTTCGTTTTTCAGGTTCTCCGCGGACTTTCGCCCCAGAAAACTGGCCGCTTCGCCCACGATCGGGGCCAAATTCTTCAAGATACTCGCAATCGGGATAGCCATAAATTTTTTCGCCCGCCCAGCGGCAGGTTTGCGGAAGCATTTCCAATTCGGGCTGGCGGTCGAGCGGAGATGCGCATGCCTTCACCATTAGTCAGACTTCTCCGGCCGGCTGCTCCCACCGTCTTCTAACGGCTGTTGGTCGGCTTTGACTCGGCGGTTCTTGCCGCTTTTTGCAGGTGATCGATGAGCCGGTTAACCGCGTCACACATCTCCTCGACTTCACTGTCGTCGCGGCCGATCGGCATGGAGGTCAGGACATCGCCGGACTGAATCCTTTGGGCCGCCAGCTTGACCGAATGCATCCGCCGCGTGATGCGATAGGCGAAAAGACCGCTGACGCACAAGCTGAGGAAGGTCAGCAGGAGGGCCCACGGCACCGCGGATTCCCGCAGCTGAGCGACTGACGCGAAAGCGTACTTCGTCGACTGGCGCACCGTGACCACCCAGTTGAGATACGGATACTTGGCACATCGCGCGTAGCCCGTGAGATACTCGCCGCCGCCCGCAGCCTTTTCCAATTTCACGCCACGCGCCGCCCGCTGCAGCGGGACATCCGGAGCACCGGGCGGCCGCGTCCATCCTGACCCGCCAGAGTCCGCGATGACTTCCGAAGGGCTGGCGTAAATCGTCGCCCCCAATTGCACGTCCCGCGCTTCCTCCGGAAGCACGGAGTTCTGCGCCGCCCGCGCCCAATCCCAACCCAGCTGCGCCACGAGCGCTCCTCCCAATCCCACCGTCGCACCCGGCAACCTCACGGCGAGAAACACCCGACGGCCCAGCTCCTCAGGGCGATCCGGTTTCTCCATGGCGTTATCCAGCGCCTGCCATTTCTCCACCCGCGCCGAAAATGCGATGTCCTTGAGATCGCCGAACCAAGGGCGTGGCACCACCGAGGTCCCTTCCATCACTCCATCGGTCGCCGCCACCACGTTGCCGTCGGGATCGACGTAGGCGATCCACGCGAAATCGGGGTTCGAATCCTTGAGGGCTTTCAGGGCGATGCGCTGCGCCTGGGTGTTCGGAGCAGCGGAATTCGCCGAGTAAAGGAATGGCGCGGCCGCGGTGACGTTGAGCTGGCGACGGAATTCGTCCAACGCCCCATCCACCCCCCTGCTGATCGCAAACGCCAGATATTCGAAATGAGCCCCGCCGCTTTTCGTCAGCCTTCCCCTCAACAAGCCCTCGGCGATAAAGACGAGGAGACTCGTGAACATGAGCATGACCAAGCCGAAGAACCCCATCGTGCGAAGGCAGAGCTGTAAGCGCGGACGATCCTTCGGGGAAAAACCATCCGGCTGGGGTGCGGGTACGACACTCATGATTTTGCAAGACGCTCGCCCGTCGGAAAGGGCACTGATCAAGCGAGGTCGCGGGACGAGCGTTGCCGACCCGACCCGTCCAACCCGGCCAGCTACCGCTGACCGAAACCGAGGCGACGCGCTTCCGCGAGATGCGATTCGGCTTCGGCGGTCCGACCGGTCTGACGCAGCGCGATCGCCAGGTGAAATGGGCCTCGGCGAAACCAGGCGAGAGAAGCACGGCCTCGCGAAATTGAGCAATCGCTTCGTCGAATCGTCCCACGGCCGCGAGCGCGCGCCCCCAGCCATTATGCGCCGGGGGAAACTCCGGCCGCAGTTCCACGGCACGTTGAAAATGCGGCAACGCTTCCGCGGGCTTCCCGGTAACAGTGAGGGCGGCGGCCCAGTTCAGCTCCGCGTCCGCATAGTTGGGGTCGAGCTG